>JAZLIP010000061.1:0-33856 GCA_045617445.1 Lachnospiraceae bacterium
AATATTATGAGCAGTTTTATATGGCGAAGTAACAACATGAGCAAAAGAAAAGCCTTGAAAAGGCGATTTTGCGAATGGTGTTCTGAATAGTTACATTTGTTTAAGAATTTAAACTTTATTGTGTGAAGGATTGTGAAATAAATGGAAAAGGATTATATAGTACGCGCGATGGCCGGCAACGGACAGATTCGCGCTTTTGTGGCGACTACAAGAAATTTGACCGAATATGCGAGATGCAGTCATAATACAAGTCCGGTAGTTACGGCGGCACTTGGTAGGATGCTTACAGCGGGAGCTCTTATGGGCGGAATGATGAAAGGTGATGCGGATTTACTTACGCTAAAGATTCAAGGTAATGGTCCTATGAGCGGAATTACAGTGACCGCAGATTCTAAAGGAAATGTTAAAGGCTATCCGAATGTTCCGGATGTTATGCTTCCGCCAAACAGTCAGGGGAAACTCGATGTCGGTGGTGCTATAGGATTGGGCGTGTTAAGTGTAATCAAAGACCTGGGACTTAAAGACCCATATGTTGGACAGGTTGAACTTAAGACCGGTGAGATTGCCGAGGATCTTACTTATTACTTTGCAACCTCTGAACAGATACCTTCGGCGGTAGCTTTGGGGGTGCTCATGAATAAGGAAAACACGGTACGATGTGCGGGCGGATTTGTTATTCAATTAATGCCTTTTGCAAGTGATGAGCTTGTTGATGAATTGGAAAAGAAGCTTGCAATTTTGCCATCAATTACAACACTCTTAGACCGGGGGATGACACCTGAGGATATACTTGAGTTTGTTCTTGAAGGGTTTGAACCTAAGATAGTTGACCGACTTGATACACAGTTTTTATGTAATTGTGATAAAAAGCGTGTGGAGAAAGCATTAATCAGTATTGGAAAGAAAGATATTGATGAAATGATTTCCGAAGGGAATGAAATAGAGTTAAAATGTCATTTCTGCAATAGTGCATACCATTTTAGTATAGATGAACTTAAGGAATTAAGAAGCAAGATTTAAAAGTAATGATTGAAATAAAAGTGAGGTAAACACATGAAAAGTAATGTACCTGAGTTGTTTGGAAGTATGGTATTTAATGATGCAATTATGCGCGATAAGCTTCCAAAGGATATTTACAAATCATTAAAGAAAACAATCGAAGATGGCAGAGATCTTGATATAGCAATTGCGAATGTAGTGGCAATTGCTATGAAAGACTGGGCAATTGAAAAGGGCGCAACTCATTATACGCATTGGTTTCAGCCGTTGACCGGAATTACTGCGGAAAAGCACGACAGCTTCATTTCACCACAAAATGATGGAAAGATTATAATGGAATTTTCCGGAAAGGAATTGATTAAGGGTGAACCTGATGCATCAAGTTTTCCGTCAGGTGGACTTAGGGCAACTTTTGAAGCAAGAGGTTATACGGCATGGGATCCGACTTCTTATGCGTTTGTTAAGGATGGTGTCCTTTGTATTCCGACAGCTTTCTGTTCTTACGGCGGTGAGGCACTTGATAAGAAAACGCCGTTGTTACGTTCAATGGAGACACTTAATGAACAGGCAATTCGAATTTTGCGACTTTTTGGTAATTCCTCTGTTAAACGTGTAATTACTACGGTTGGTCCGGAACAGGAGTATTTTCTTGTTGACAGGGATGTATATGAGAAAAGACGTGATTTGATATATTGCGGACGTACATTGTTTGGTTCTATGGCACCAAAAGGTCAGGAACTTGATGACCATTATTTTGGTGCAATTAAACCACGCGTTCTTGCGTATATGAGTGATCTTAATGAGGAACTGTGGAAACTTGGAATTTTATCCAAAACGGAGCATAATGAAGCAGCTCCTGCTCAGCATGAGATGGCACCTGTTTTTACTACTGCAAATATTTCCATTGACCATAATCAAATTACAATGGAAGTAATGAAAAATGTTGCCAAGAGACATAATCTTGTGTGCCTTCTTCATGAAAAACCTTTTGCCAAGGTTAATGGTTCAGGTAAGCATAACAATTGGTCAATGGTTACTGATGATGGAGTCAATCTTCTTGAACCCGGAAAATCACCTCATGAGAATGCGCAATTTCTTCTGTTTTTGACGGCAATTATTAAGGCTGTTGATGAATATCAGGATTTAATGCGTGTTTCGATTGCATCGGCAGGAAACGATCATCGTCTTGGCGCGGCTGAAGCACCGCCGGCTATTATGTCCATATTCTTAGGTGATGATCTGGAAGCAATTCTTGATTCCATTGAGAAGGATATTACGTACAATAATATGGGCGCAGGTAAAATGGAAATCGGTGTTCATGTCTTACCTTCATTTCCAAAGGATACGACAGACAGGAACAGAACATCACCGTTTGCATTTACCGGTAACAAATTTGAATTCAGATCCTGCGGTTCTTCAACTTCGGTATCAGGTCCGAATACGGTACTCAATACGATTGTTGCCGAGGCTTTATCTGAATTTGCTGATGAATTGGAAAAAGCGGATGATTTCACAAAGACATTAAATGATCTTATAAAGAGAACTATTTCGAAACATAAGAGAATCATATTTAATGGTGACGGTTACTCTGATGAGTGGACAAGGGAAGCAAAGAAAAGAGGATTGCTTAATCTTCCGACGACAGTTGATGCGATGCCGACATTGCTTGATGCAAAGAATGTTGAGCTTTTTGAAAAACATAGAATTTATACAGAAACAGAGCTTAAGTCAAGATATGACATACAGCTTGATGCGTATAGCAAGACAATTAATATTGAAGGTTTGACTATGGTTGAAATGACTAAGAGAGAAATTCTTCCTGCAGTGAATCGTTATGTTTCGGCACTTGCGCAAGCCGCATCTACAAAAGCCATGTTGTCTTCAAACATTAAATGCGGTTTTGAAATGGATCTTATTAAGAAGTTATCAAATCTTGAAGATAAAGCTTACGGAGAGGTCAACAGACTCGAAAAATTGCTCAATGATGCTGAACCTTTTGATGAAGCCGACAAGTTGGTTTTGGCAAATTATTATAAGAGCAAAGTCATTCCTTTAATGAATTCCCTTAGGGAATTGTGTGATGAAATGGAGAGGAACACTGATTCTAAAGTATGGCCGTTCCCTACATACGGGGATTTACTTTTTTCAGTTTAGTTGTGATTATTTTGGAAAGTCCTGTTTCAGATGAGCCATAGCATATTAATACGCTATGGTTGGCTTATTTGTAAACAGGATTTAATTAATCGGGAGAAATCTAGTGATATTTACATCTAAAGCATTTGTTGTTTTTTTGCTGCTGTTATTTATAATTTATTTTCTGACAGAAAAAGTACTGCCCAAATTCCAGTGGGTCATACTACTCTTTTTTAGCATGTTTTTTTATGCATATCTGTCGAGAAAATATCTTCTGTATATTTTGCTGCCTATTACAACCTCCTGGATATATGGACTATTAATTGGACATATCAAAAAAAGATTTGATTTTGAAACGGAAAAGCCGGATAGAGCCGCTCCGGATTATAAGGAAAGAAAAAAACTTGTTAAACACAATTGCGAGATTAAGAAGAAAATAATGCTTACTGTAGTAATTACTATTAATCTTGCGGTTCTTGTTTATGTTAAATATGCAAATAATCTGTTTGTGTTACTTGGTAAAGATGTTGAAGGAGTAATTGTTCCGCTTGGGATTTCCTTCTATACTTTTATGAGCATAGGTTACTGCATTGATGTGTTCAGGGAAGTTGTAGTGCCCTTGGGTAATCCGTTTAAGCTTGCTCTTTATGTTTCATATTTTCCACATATCAGCCAGGGACCTATCGGGCATTTTGAAAAACTTGGTGAGCAGCTCTTTACAAATCATTCGTTTGAATACGACAGATTTGTAAAGGGACTTATCAGAATTCTATTTGGTTATTTTAAGAAAATAATCATTGCGAATAATCTTGCGCAAATCGTAGATCCGGTATTTGACAATTACAGAGATTATCATGGATTGTCATTCGTTTTTGCAACACTTATGTATGCGATACAGTTGTATGCCGATTTCTCGGGGTATATGGATATTTCGCTTGGTGCTTCTTCATGTCTTGGAATCACCTTGGAAGAAAACTTTGAAACTCCCTATTTTTCTACAAATATTTCTGAGTACTGGAGGAAATGGCATATTACATTGGGCGCTTGGTTTAGAGATTATCTTTACTATCCTATACTCAGAAACAAGAAATTCTCATCACTTAACAAGAAACTTAGAAAGAGCGGACACAAGAATTTGGCAAGATATCTTACCACATCTATCGGACTTCTGATAACCTGGGGATGTATCGGTATTTGGCATGGCACGACGCTTAACTATATGGTACATGCTTTGTGGCATGCATTCTTTATTATACTTGGAATTGTTCTTGAAGATAAATATGCTGCGTGTCGACGTTTTTTTAAGATTAATGAGAAATCAAGGATGTTTAAGTGCTTTCAAATAGTAAGGACCTTTCTTATAGTAAATATTGGGTATGTATTTTTTCGATCAAATGATCTTAGGGAAGCATTATATATTTTGCGAGCTGTTTTCACAGATTTTTCGGGCGGCTTTTTGTCACTTATCGGTTCCTTTGATAAATCGTTTTTTACATTAATTTCTATTGGGGTCATTGTGCTGATTGCTATTGATATTATCGATTTAAAGAAGGGCTTTTTCAAATGGTTTATGGAACTTCCGATTGTTTTCCGGTATGCGATTTTATATTTGGTAGCTTTTCTTGTTCTTGTATATTCGTTTGAGCAACCAGTAAGCAGTGGGGCTTTTCTTTATTTTGATTTTTAGAAATCGTTTTTGTAAACGGTCGGATATTTGGAAGTCTTTAACAGGTATAATAAGGATTTTGTTTTATGAAAAATTTAGTGAAATTTGTATCGTTTTTTTTGATTGGGATTGTTACGTTTATTGTTTTTGTGTTGATTATTCCCGATCAGTATGAGGAAATATATCAGCGTTCCATTGTAAAACAGTATGAGTATTTGAAAAGTACCGATGACAGTAAGGTGATTTTTGTCGGGAATTCATCTTTGATGTTTGGCCTTGATCTTGATGAAATGGATAAAATGCTTGCACCGTACAATAAGAAAAGTGTACTACTTGGCGGACATGTGAGCTATGGTCTGCAGTATTTCATTGAAATGACGAAAGACAATATAAAACGAGGGGATGTCGTGGTTATTGAATTTCCGGGTCCGATAGATCTTAACAATTTTAATCCGGATTTGCTTCTTACGGGAATCGGTAAGAAATATGAGATGTATAAATATTTTCCCAAAGATAAACTGAGATATGTTATTTCAAGATATCCCAAATATGTGAAAGATAATTTGAATTATTTTCTTGGAAACGGTTATCATTCGGGCGGTCCGTATTCGATGGAAGCAATGGATTACAGAGGGTCAATGGTAATTGAACGAGGTGAGTGTGAAATACCGATGCCTTACGATTACGCAACTCAAATTGATGAGCAATATCAATGGTTTGCTATTGAAGGATTTGTTCCAAACACGGAATTTGTAAATTATTTAAATGAATATACAAAATATTGTGAAAATCTTGGTGTGAAGGTGCTGTTCACGGTTCCGGTTTATCTTGATGAATCGGTTCTTTCTTCTGCGGAGGATATGGATAAATATGATGAATCCTGGGCAGAAGTATTGGCGGGTGAATATGTATCGCATCAGAGAGATTATATTTTTTCAAGGGAATTTATATTTAATCAATCCGCGCATCTGAATTCGAAAGGTGCTTTGTTACGAACTGACAAGTTATATGAAGATATTAAGGAATTTGTTACCGGTCAGGACTGAACAGTAACGGTAGTCGGTTAGTAAGGAGAGTGAATTATGGCATTACGACTGTTTCTTGGCGGCGCAGGAAGCGGCAAATCTACGCAAATGTACAAAAGGATAATAAATGAATCGATTGCCAATCCAACAACCAATTATGTTATTTTGGTTCCGGAGCAGTATACGCTGTCCACGCAATATAAGCTGGTATCCATGCATCCTAAAAAAGGAATTTTGAATATTGATATTTTAAGTTTTGAAAGACTTGCATATCGCATTTTTGAAGAGGTTGGATATTTGAATGCTCAGGGTGTTGTTCTGGATGATATCGGTAAGAATCTTCTGTTACGGCATATTGCCAAAATGCATGAGGATGAACTTACATCACTCGGTGGAATATCCGGTAAACTTGGATATATAAGTGAAGTTAAATCGGTTATCTCGGAATTTATGCAATATGGTATCGGTGAAAATGAAGTAAAGGAGCTCATTAAACAGAGCGCCGGTAAAGGGCAGTTAAACAGTAAACTCACAGACCTCGCTTTTCTTTACGGCGAATTCCTTACGTATATAAAAAATAAATATGTTACTGCTGAGGAAGTGTTGAGCAAAGTTAGCAATGTGGTACATTTGTCGGACAAAATAAAGCATTCAGTGATTGTGCTTGACGGATATACCGGCTTTACTCCGGTACAGTATGATTTGCTTACACGTCTTATTGACAATTCCCAAGATGTATATGCATCAATACTTTTGGATGTGCGTTCGCAGAAAACAACGGCTGAAATCATAGGAGAGCCGGAGGAAAATGAGCTTTTCTATCTTAGCAAAAAGACTTTGGTAAAGCTGCAACAGATTGCGGATGAACTTAGAATAAATGAACGGGAGATAGTTCGTATTGATGACGATATACCTATAAGATTTGGCTTTGTTGCGGAAGAAAATCATAAGAACGAAATTCCTAAAATGCTTGTGCATCTTGAACGCAATCTGTTTAGAGAATGTGAGAAAGCATATTGTGATGAAGCTACAGGCGATATCAGAATTTTTTGCGGAACCAATCCTGATGATGAAGCAATGGAAGCTGCCGTGAGAATTTGTGAGCTGATGCGAAATAAGAATTACAGGTATAGTGATATAGCTGTGGTTAGTGGTGATATTGCAATTTATGAGGGTGCAATATCGCGTGCATTTTCAAGATATGATTTACCCTTCTTTATTGATAAGACAAGGCCTGTTTTGCTAAATCCGCTTATTGAATTTATTCGTGCAACCATTGAAGTTGTTGTTTCGGATTTCTCTTATGAAAGTGTATTCAAATTTCTTAGAAGTAATATGCTTGATATTGAGTGTGATGATATTGATGAGTTGGAAAATTATGTTTTAAAACATGGGGTGTCGGGAAAGAAAAAATGGTCCCAACCTTTTGTGATGCGTGGTACTACGGAAGAGGATAAACTGTCGGGACTTAACAGAACACGCGAAATTGTATTTGATGCTTTTGGGACACTTTTGAGTGAACTTGGTGATTGCACTGCAAATCATGTGGAAATTTACGCAAGTGCGATTTATAATTTTTTAATATCCCATAATGCGGACAAATGCATGGCGGATTATGAACTGCATTTTAAAACAATCGGAGATGATGCAAGAGCCAAGGAATTTGAAAAGATATTTGATGAGGTAATTATACTGCTTGAGAAGATGGTGGAGCTTCTTGATGGTGAGGAGATTTCATTCGAGGAATTCGGCGAATTGATGGATGCGGGTTTTGCGGAAATTCGAACAGGGGTAGTGCCGAGAACAAATGACTATATACAGGTTGGAGATATAACAAGAACCCGCCTTAGGGATGTAAGAGCGTTGTTTTTCGTAGGGGTTAATGACGGGATTATTCCGAGCAGGAATAATGGCGGTGGAATAATTTCCGATATGGAAAGAGAATTTCTTAAGGATAATGACAAAGGAATTGAACTGAAGCCGACAGTGCGAATGCAGGCTTTTACCGAACGACTTTATTTGTATATGTTAATGGCTAAACCTTCGGAAGTTTTGTACCTTTCTTACAGTCTTATGTCTGATGAGTATGAAAGTATAGCGCCTTCGTATCTTATAAAGCAGGTAAGGCGGATGTTCCCGAAATTGAAAGAGGAAAAAGGAACCGGGCAATTGTCAACCCGAGTCTTTAATCGGAAGTCAGCGCGTTTTGAATTGAGTCGTCATCTGCAGGAAAACCTGACAAAACAAGATGTACTATATAACGGACTACTAAGTGAAGCGCGCAGGATATCTGACGATGCTTCAATTTTTGAGGTATTTCACAACAATGTCGTGAGTTCTGTTACAACAAAAGAAGATTCAATTGGCAAAACGGTTGCGAATATTCTTTTTGGTAAAGAAATTGAATGTTCGGTCACACGGCTTGAAACGTATGCTAAGTGTGCATTTAGTCATTTCGTTAAATATGGGCTTCAACTGAAGGAAAGAGAAATTATGTCTTTTGAAGCGAAGGATATAGGTAGTGTATTCCATGATTCGCTTCAAAAGTATGCATTGTTGCTTAAAGAACGTGGCAGAAATTGGACTGATGTTACCGAAGAAGAAAAGAAAGAATTGATTGAAGAGGCAATTACAAGATGTATTAACAGCGGAGAATATGATGCTATCTATGGTTCTTTCAGAACGAAGTATATGTTTAACAGAATGAATCGTATTTTGAAACGAACAGTAGATACTCTTTCAATTCAGTTGCAAAAGGGTAGATTTGTTCCATATGCTTATGAGTTTGGTTTCTATTCTACAGATGATTACACAACGCTTAATATTAAATTATCGGATGAGGAAAGAATTCGACTTCGGGGAAGAATAGACCGAGTCGATTTGTGCGAGGATGACGGCAACGTTTATGTTAAGATTATTGATTACAAGTCCGGAAACAAGAAATTTGATCTTGCTGCGATATATGAAGGACTTGATTTGCAGTTGGTCGTGTATTTGAATGCGGCTAAGGAAGCATTGGAAAAACGGGAAAGAGAAAGTGGCTTAAATCGGGAAGTTGTTCCTGCGGGAATACTTTACTATCATATCGATGATCCGCTGATAGATGCCGATGAAGTGAAGAATGATGATGATATAAATGCGAAAATCATTTCAAAGCTTAAAATGCAGGGACTCATTAATTCCGAGCGAAGCGTTATTTCTCTTATGGATGAGGAAATGACAGATTCATCTCAGGTTATTCCTGTTCGTTTCGGAAAAAACGGAGAGTTTGCAAGGGGCAGTTCTGTGGCGTCTAAAGAGCAGTTTGAAATTATGTCTGAATATGTTGTAGAGAAAATTGCAACTATGGGAAAAGAAATCATGGATGGGCGAATTGATGTTAATCCTAAGTTAGATTCCAACATGAAGCCGATGGCATGTAAATATTGTGATTATTCTAATATATGCGGATTTAAGACAGTGGTTTCGGATGATGCGGATGATGCAACAGATGATTACTCGAAATGTTCCTATGAGGAATTGTTTCAGAAAATGAAGGATAGTAAGTAAATTGGATTATATGAGGTATATGGGCTGAAAATGGGATTCACAGATGAGCAAAGACGGGCAATTGAATTAAGGGATAAGAATCTTCTGCTTTCTGCTGCGGCGGGATCGGGAAAGACGACGGTGCTTGTTGAACGTATTATTGGACGCATTCTTGATGAAGATAATCCGGTTGATGTTGATCGATTACTGGTTTGTACGTTTACAAAGGCTGCGGCCGAGCAGATGAAAGACAAGATATTTAGAGCAATTGAAGAGAGAAGAATCGCTGACCCTTATAATAAGCATTTAATTAAACAGGCATCGCTTATTCACAATGCGCATATAACTACGATACATGGTTTTTGTCTTGAAGTAATACGGAATCATTTTCATGAAATCGGGTTAAATCCTGATTTTAGAGTGGGGGATGAAGGCGAATGCTCTCTTATGCGTAATGATGCGCTTGAATTGGTTTTGGAGAATGCCTACAAGGAAGGCAGAGAATCTTTTGTTATCACGTCTGAATCAATTGCATCTAAAAAGGATGACAGAAGTCTGCCACCGGTTATCGAAAGATTATACAATCTTGCGGTCAGCAATCCTTACCCTGAATTGTGGCTTGAATCATGTCTTGAGCCTTTTGAAGTGGAAAATTATGAAGAATTTGGCGGATTGGAATTTGTAAGATATCTTATCTCTTATGTCAAAGCAAGCTTTGAAGATGCACTTAAAAGTGCAAAAAATGCTTATGAAATATGCTGTGATATTGATGGCCCGTATATGTATAAGGAGGCATTTGACTCTGATATAGAGTTCCTTGAAAATATGTGCGAACTGTCAGCGTATGATGAATATTATAATGTGTTGAAAGGGTTAGCCTTTAAAACGCTTGGGCGAGCAAAAAAAAATGGACCTTATGTAGATGTTGACATACAGAACCGGGTAAAAAATATAAGAGAATCCTATAAAAAGGGAATAACCGCAATTGCATCGGAAATTTTTGGAAAAAGCCTTTTGGAACAGTTCGTACTTATGAAAAAAACATATCCGATTGCATGTGAACTTGTAAAGCTTACAATTGAGATGAAAAACAGATATTCCGAAATGAAACGCAGGAAGAATATAGTTGATTTTAATGATTTGGAGCATTTCTGTATTGAGATTCTTGAAAGCTCCAATTCTGAAACAGCAAACGAATATCGGAATTATTTTGAAGAAATATATGTGGACGAATATCAGGACAGTAATCTTGTTCAGGAGAAGATGCTTACTCTTATTTGTCGCCGAAACAATATGTTTATGGTTGGTGACGTCAAACAAAGCATATATAAATTCCGAATGGCACGACCTGAACTTTTTATGGAGAAGTATGATTCTTTTTCTGACAGTGATGGTGAAAATATACGAATAGACTTGCATCATAATTTCAGAAGCCGTGAGAGTGTTCTTGATTCGGTCAATGAATTGTTTTATAAAATAATGTCAAAAGAAAACGGTGGAATTGATTACGATAAGAAGGCTGCACTTTACGCAGGCTTAAAATTCCCACCGGTTTCCGATAAGTTTAAGAAGACAGAGTTACTTCTTGTGAATAAGGAGGATGGAATAAACAGTAAGGAACTTGAGGCTAAGGCAATTGCATTTAGGATAAAAAGAATGTTTGCCGATGGTCAGGAGGTTACGGATGAATCAGGAGAAAGTCTTCGTGCATTGAAATATTCGGATATTGTTATTCTTCTTAGGAGCGCTTCGGGATATGATGAAATTTTCAAAAGAATTCTAAGTGCAGAAGGAATTCCTGTTGATGTTGTAAGTGCCACCGGCTATTTCTCGGCACGTGAAGTTTCAGTGTTGCTTGATTACTTGAAAATTATTGATAACCCAAAACAAGATATACCTTTGACGGCATGTTTACGTTCGTATTTCGGTGGATTTAGTAACAGCGAACTGGTTTTTGTTGTGAAAATCAAGGAAAATGCAGAATTATATGAGAAACTGAAATTTATTGCCAATGCATCTAAGGAGGAAATTGAAACTGCCGGTAAGGAGTTTCCTGATGCATTTGATTTCGGGAAAATACAAGTAAAAGTCAGAACTTTTCTTGAAGAGCTTGATAGATGGCGACAGAGAGTACCTTATACACCAATTTATGAAATACTTAATGAAATAATAGATGGAAATTATGGACTGAGTGTTTTGTCGGAGAAGAATGGAGAGAAAAAATATGCCAATCTTAATATGCTTCTTAAGAAAGCACGTGATTTTAGCGAAACAAGTTTTAAAGGTCTTTTTCATTTTGTAAGATATATTGAGGTCCTTCATAAATATGATATTGATTATGGTGAGGCAAATGTTTCTTCTGCTGATTCGGATGCAGTCAAAATCATGACCATTCATAAGAGCAAAGGTCTTGAATTCCCGATATGTTTTATTGCGGGTATGAACAAGAAATACAATTTTTCGGACAAAGATGGTTTGGTTGTGCCTGATATGGATTACGGTCTCGGAATTGATTATATAGATCTTGATAAGAGAATCAAAGAGAAAACATTGCTTGAAATTGTGAATTCACGCAAAATTGTCGATGAAAGTTGTAATGAAGAACAACGTATTTTATATGTTGCGATGACTCGCGCTAAGGAAAAATTAATAATGACCGGAGTAGTCAAAGAAGCCGAGGAGTATTTTACGAAAGCGAAGAATTTGTCTAAATGTATTTCGTACCTGGACTTGTTTTCCTATGCAAACAGTATTGAAGAGTTGAAGAATGTTGCGGTCAATACAGTATCAATATCATCACTTGTCGAGGCTGAAGTTTCCGAAGGAATAAATCTTGAATTGAATCGTTTACAAATTGAAAATATACTTTGCGGAAAAGAATCGGTTCCGTTATCTGAGTTTTTAATTGAAAGAATGAACTATTCTTATTTGCATGAGAATGACGCGGATGTTTGTCGGAAGATTTCGGTTACGGAATTAAAAAAGAGAAGTATGCATGTGCCGGTGAGTGAAAATGATTTGCCGGAGGATAGTGTGCAACTGATTAAAACTGAACGCGAAACGAGAATTCCCAAATTCCTTGAAAAAAAGATAGAAAAATTACCGGCAAATGTTCATGGTACGGCAGTTCACAGGGCTTTTGAATTGTGGGATTACAATGAAGACTGTGATTTTAAGTCAATTGAAGGTTTTCTTGCAAAGACCTCAAAGGATGGACGTTTGGAAGAAACATTGGCCGCTGATATTAAGGTACATGAGATAGCGGATTTTTTGAACAGTGATATTGCAAGGCGAATGAAAGCTGCTTTTATGAGGGGAGAATTAAAACGCGAGCAGCCGTTTGTTTTTGAAACAGAGGGAATGCTTGTTCAAGGAATAATTGATGCATTTTTTCTTGAAGATGATGAAATAGTAATTGTAGATTACAAAACAGATCGGGTTGGAAGCGTTTCCGAACTTGCTGACAGATACAAAGTTCAGCTTGAATATTACGGAAAAGCTCTCTCACGTATACTTGAAAGAAAAGTGAAAGAATTGGTAATATATTCAACCTATCATAAAAAAACTGTAATTATTAATTCGACTGTGATAAACTGAATCTATGAATTTCATATAGTTACTATTCAGTGGTAGGTGGGAACAGTAACTGCGAATATTATAGAGTAAGCGGAGGGCATAATGAAGGTTAAAATAGATTACAAAACTGTTTGTTCCGTCCTTTTTGGATGCTTTGTTGTTTCTGCTGTTAATTTTATTATAGCATCTAATGCTAATGGGCTTAAACGTGTCGAAATTATATTATGCGGTGGTGTTGTAATTGTTTTGGCTTCGCTGTACGGAAGTATTACCGGGATTTTTGTTCCTATCACTGCAGGCTTTGTATGCGCCTCGGTTTTGCCGGGAACTTTGGCAATGGAAGAACTTGTGGTTCTTTTGATACTTGGCTTTTCTTCAGGACATTATTCCGATAAATTTAAAATTACCGAAGGAGAGTTTAAGGGTCGATGTGTTGTGGATTTTATTTTAATCCAAACGACGCTTAATGTGGTACTGTCTATATTTGTTTGTCCTATGATTGCTTTTGCGTTTGGCGGCGGTGAAATTGTTAAAGAGTTTCATTTGGGACTGAACCTGTTTTGTATGGCGCTACTGTTAGTGATTTTTGTTTGTACGCCTGTTCTTATGATTTTGAGCCGGTGGTTTCGCAAAAAGAATGCAATTGTTGAAGTTACTGTGAATAACTAAGAGGAAGTATTTGATATGCTGATTGTTTTGCTAAATTGGATTTATGTGTTTGTGACGTGTTTTATTGTAGGAAATTTTGTTTTACTTCGAATTATGAAGAACCGAAAATGTGATGTTTCATCTAAGATAGTAGCCGGAATGGCGGTAATTACCGCTTATGCCGGCTATTTCAGTTTGTTTTTGGGTGTTGGAGTTTGCGCCAACATTGTTCTTTGCGTTTGTTGTGTGTTACTTTTGATTGTTGACAAAAAATACTATACCACAGGTATTAAAACGCTATTGTTACTGCTAGGGCAGAAAAGAAAAGTTAAAGATTACCTTTATACGGTGATTTCAATTGTTGTTGCTTTGATGGTTGTGATATTCACCGCTTCGGGTCGATTTGCATATGACACAGGGCTTTATCATGCGCAGAGTATTCGGTGGATTGAAGAATTCGGAGTTGTAAAAGGGCTTGCGTATATGCAGACACGACTTGGATTTAACAGTTCATATTTTTGTTTATGTGCACTGTATAGTTTTTCGGACATTTCAAATTCTCTCCACACTTTGTCGGGGTTTCTTGGAACACTTGTAATGCTTCACGCAATAAACGGAATTAAGAAGCATTTTAGATTTTTCTATTTGGCACCATTTGCGTATTTTGTTATAACTGCTTTTGAAATCATATCGCCGACAACTGATTTTGCTACGATTTGGTTTGTACTGTTTTTGTTTACGAAATGGGTTGAGCTTATTATTGAAAATCAGGGCATCAGAGAATTTGATTACGAGTCAATGCAACCGGCACCTGCGGATGATATATATGAAATACGACCGTTTACGTATTTGTGTGTGTTTGCCGTTTTTCTTCTTACAATCAAGCTTAGTGCGGCATTTCTTGTGTTGCTTGCTGTGAAACCGGCAGTTGATCTTATAAGGAAGAAACGTTTTAAGGATATTATTTTGCTTATTGTATCAGCGTTGATACTTATTATTCCTTATTTTGTACGAAATGTTATAATTACCGGATGGCTTATTTATCCTTTGCCGGGAATTGATTTATTTAATTTTGACTGGAAAATTCCTTTATCGGGAGTTGAATATGAAGCGGATGAAATTGTTGTTTGGGCGCGATATACAAAAGATGCCAAACTTATTAATCAGTCTTTTGGAGAATGGGTGCCGGTCTGGTGGCGTGAACAAGGCAGTGGAAACAGATGGCTTACACTTTCGATGCTGCTTGGTATTGTACTGTTTATAATCAAACTTTTTATGTCGTTTGCTTTGAAAATTTCGTTATACATCAGGAAAAAACATGGGGAATTTGTAATTGTCAGTCCAAATATGCGATTTTATAATGAAATGACATATTTTGAGTGTGCAGTATTGTTAAATATTGCATTTTGGTTTATTAAGGCACCTTCGAACCGATTTGGATATGGTTATATTCTGTTCCTTCCGTTGTTGCTTTTGACTGATGTGGGCTACGCTTTTGAAACCGAAATTTTTAAAGAGAAAATATCAAATATGATTAGGTTATTTTTTTCAGCCTGTTGCTGTTTTGTTGTTTTGGTTACTATGCTTAAAGGACTTGGTTATTTTGCAATTTCAGATATTGATGTAATCAGAAACACTGAAATAGAGGATTACATTGTCTGCCAGAAGGACTATGAAAAATGTGATTATTCTACTAAAGAATGGGAAGGAATGAACCTGTCATTTCCGAATGAGGAAGGTGCGCAGATATGGTATGATGCGTTTCCTGCAATTTTATATGAGAGTAACCTTGACGGGATAGAGCGTCGGGGACCAAAAATTAGGGATGGATTCCGATTATTAAAAGAAAACTAAGTGTTACAGGTCAGGTACTGAACAGGTACTGAACAGTAACTCCATCGCAAGATAACGTTTTACTGTATTTTTCGACGGATTTGTGATATGATTGTAAACAGGATTCTGCAATCATAGAAGTCTGTTACTGCTCGGGAATCGGACAGTAATCGTGTCAGAATCCGGTTTGGTACGCTGGTTTTTAAATAGTCGGGTAATAAAGTCCGGTTAATTTAAAGCGGTTGTACTAGTTAGTGGGAGAGAGCAAACATGGATAGCAACAAGGATAGAAGAAGGAAAGTTCAATCGGTGCAGGATATGATTGGTATCGGTTCGGAATTTGAAAGGTCGATGCATGGTTCCTTTGACGGAATAGGGCAATCGGGCAGAAATAACAGGAATCCTAATATGCCGCCTATGATGAATCAAGGCATGAATCAGGGAATGAATCCTAATATGCCACCTATGATGAATCAAGGCATGAATCCACGGCAAAATAGTATTTTCCCAAATGATGCCAGTGAAAGGCTTGCAAATGAACTTAGAAAGAATATAAATGGTAGAAATGGTGCGGAATCAAGGGATAATCGTGAACATTCGAAAAAAAGACACGGGTATTCGGAAAGAAGCGGTGATAATTCAGAAAAATACAGGAATAATTCACAAAATAGCAATTCTGTTGCAAGTTTGCTGAGAGAATTTTCGGGGATTGCACCATATGCATATTGCGCAATTCTTGTGATATGTCTTATGACGGCATTGATTGCCTACGGAACAACGCATAAAGGGACTTCTTCCTATAACATTCCTACTGACGGAACTATATTGACGGGGGTTATTCCTGAATTGTTTTTAAAAACTTTGGATGGTGCGACTTCAAATGTTGGTATGTCGGAAGATGGTACATCGCAAATACCCGAGGCACCCGTTGCAAATACTGATCTTACGGGAAATTCGGGAAGCAGTCAGGTACATACTGTTCCATCAGGAACTGATAATGTATCGGGGGCAGCAATGGTCGTTGATAGCGGTGCGGGTGTTCAGGGATATTCGGAAGCTGCTTCTTATTCCGAATTGCTTACACAGATAGAGAGTGCAATTGCAATCGGTGATGTGAACTTCGTAGGAAGTAAACTTTGCTATAAGGATGATGAAGGTAATATTTGCGGTTATCCGCAGTCGGTAGTGGATTATTTCGTATCATATATGTCTTTGGAATCTGAGAAGAGAGCCGGCTTTATTTCAGAAATTACAGCTGATAAATATTCATATACAAACGGTGACGTGTATGTTGTTTGCCTTCCAAAGATTAAGTTTGTTGTAAATATGGGATATGATAATACGACGGTTTCTTTGTCGGGATTTGCCGATCAAGTTGTAAATGCCGGTGAGAAAGCGGAAATTGCTCCGTTGTTACCTTGTATGTATACAATTGTTATAAGTAATGACGAATGGCCGGAGTCGACGACAAGATCACTCGAGGCAAATGTGAATGAAACACAACTGGCGATAAATATTAAATAATGGGAGCCGGCTTAAGATAAATGAGTGGAGCTAAAGTAAAATCAAAGTGGGGAAAGCAATGAAATTGAAAAAAGATGAACTCAAGTTATCTGTTATAATGCCATGTTACAATGAAATGGGTACACTTGAGGATGTAATTGACTCGGTAAGAAATTGTGGAATTAAGAATTTAGAAATAATCATAGTTGATGATTGTTCTACGGATGGTACGCGTGAATTGTTGCAGACGGAACTTGGAAAGAAGGTAGAACGTGTATTGTATCACAAAAAAAATATGGGAAAGGGTGCCGCTCTTCGAAATGGTTTTCAAGCTGCAACAGGTGATCTTGTTGTAGTTCAGGATGCTGATTCGGAATACGATCCGAAAGATTACCTGACGCTTATAGAACCTTTTACTACAGGTCGTGGTGATGCCGAGGTTGTATATGGAAGCAGATATGCCAGAAGTGAAAAATATATGATTAAACGTTTCTATCATAGTGCTGGGAACAAATTTCTCACATTCATGTCAAATGTATTTTCTGATTTGGCTCTTACTGATATGGAAACTTGTTATAAAATGTTCAGAAGAGAAATAATTCAAAGCATTCCTATAAAGGAAGACAGATTCGGTTTTGAACCGGAGATTACGGCAAAAATTGCCAAGAAGAAATGCAAGATTTATGAGGTCCCGATTTCTTACTACCCAAGAAGTTATGATGAAGGTAAGAAAATCGGAGTTAAAGATGGTTTCAGAGCGATTTATTGTATTTTGAAATACAATTTGTTTGATCATTCATACAGAGGTTAATTTAGAAAGAATCCGCCATCGGCGGATTCTTGTCGATTCATGATAAAAGGAAGAGTTTAGAAACGCACATTTCGTTTGGAGGGGAACAGATTATGAATTGGAAACAATTAATGTGTGATGAGCGCATAAGACAAAATAATTACAGGAAAAACCGTCCGTCAAATGATTTGAGAACGGAGTTTGAGAAAGATTATCACCGTATTATTTCAAGTGCGTCTTTTAGAAGGTTACAGGATAAAACACAGGTCTTTCCGCTGGACAAAAGTGATTTTATAAGGACAAGGCTGACACATTCACTAGAGGTTTCCTCTTTCGCCAAATCCTTGGGACAAACTGTCGGGACATCTGTAATTAACCAAAAACTCGATCCTGATTTTGACGAGCAAACACGTGATGATATATGTAATGTACTTCAATGTGCGGGGCTTATTCACGACATAGGCAATCCTGCGTTTGGACATTTTGGCGAGAGCGCTATTCAGGACTGGTTTAAGAAGAATCTTGAAAAACTGGAGTATGACGGTGTTAAGCTTACCGAAATTCTAACCTCGCAGATGCAACAGGATTTTTATAATTTTGAAGGGAATACTCAGGCATTCCGAGTTGTTACCAAGTTGCATTTTCTTGTGGACGAGCATGGAATGAATCTGACAAAAGCATTGCTTGCAACAATCATTAAATATCCGTGTTCTTCACTTGAAATACGTTATGATAGAACTGATGAAAATCGCGATATAAAGCATAAGAAAATGGGCTATTTTTGCGCGGATGCTGAGAATTTCATCAATGTTGTTGAAAGTTGCGGGACAAAGGGCGTTAGACATCCTTTGACTTATCTTTTGGAAGCGGCGGATGATATTGCCTATAATACCGCGGATATTGAGGATTCGATTAAGAAGGGGTGCATTGACTATTCGAAGCTTCTCTTGGAACTTAAAACTTTTGCTGACAAAATTAGAATCGAAAAATTTATTGACAGTGAAAATGTAACCGATGCGGCATTTGAAAATATAAATACATTGATTGCGAGTCTTGAAAAGTATCATGCACGTGCAGTTGATTGCGGATATAGCAATCCTGATTTGTATGCGGTTTCCAATTGCATGGTTGTTGCACAGGGGATATTGATTAAATGCGCAACGGATTCTTTTGTAGACAATTATGATGCAATAATGGCAGGTGATTTTAAACGTGATTTGCTTTCTGCTTCAAACGGAAATTATATTATTGATGCACTTTCCGATATTGCATACAGGTATGTGTTCATTTCGAAACCTATTTTGAAATTAGAGGTTGCTGCAGATTGTATTTTTGATTTCCTTCTTACAAAATTTGTAAATGCTTTTATCTACTATGACACATCTTTATGGAACCGTAAGAAAAATGCTGTTGCCGATAAACTTACAAGACTTATTTCAGATGATTATTTAAGGATATATAAAGTATATTCTGAAGGTATGAGTGAAGATGTCAAACTTTATTTACGTTTGTTGCTGGTTACTGATTATATTTGCGGTATGACTGACGGATTTGCCAAGAGACTTTATCAGGAACTTAATGGAATAAGCTGAGTGTTTAATATTTCTTTCGGAATGGAGATTAGCGTGAAAGATAAATTTAAGCTTTTAAAATGACAATTGTGTTTAGAAAAAATATGTGAGTACATGGCTTTGGGTATGGTATTCTTACTCATTATTTTTGTTGCTTTTCTTAATCTTAAGAGATGCACAAATTATGTGGAGTTTGATGAGGCCAAGCTTTACAGACATTGTATTGAAATGTTTAGGAATAAATCGATTCTGATTGAGGGATGGGATTATATTTCAACAATGGAACTGGATTGTACATTACTGTTTGCACTTCCGATTTATGCGGTAATTAAGGATATATATCTTGCATTCGGGATTGCAAACCTTATATTCCTAGGAATATATCTGGTTGTTATATGGGACATATTAAATAAAATAACCGCCAAAAGAATATATAAATATTTTGCCGTAGTAATGTTCCTGCTTCCATATAGAATCGGGATGCTTGAATATCTTAATATGATGTTCTTTAATGGCGGGCAGTATGTGGTGAAGGTTCTGATTCCGCTCATTGCAATCGATCTTTTTACTGAGGAACCTTCGGAACTGTTTAAAATAAAAAATATAATTTTTCTGTGTTTGTTCGGATTCCTGTTTGTAATTACTTCGATGTCGAGCGGAACTTATGTATTGTTAAGCGGAATAATTCCATTGATATTCTGTGCTTTTTATAATGTCATTATTTCGGGAACATGGAAGAATATGAATCGTAGAAGAATTTTTCTGATTGTATATTCATTTGTATGCTTCTTGATAGGATATTTTTTGTGCAGAGTATTGAATGTGGCACCAAACAGTGAGGGTACGGATTTTACGGCCGTAGTTGATTTCGTTGATAACATTAAGCTTACATTTTGGGGATATTTAAGCATTTTCTTTGATTCGGCCGCTGTCTCCGTTTTAAGTCTTAACGGACTTAAATATCTTGTTAGAATTGGCTTTACCGTTATTTTTACAATTTTGATTATTATTAATGTAAGGAAAACGTTTGATTTTAAACATGCGAAGAGTACCTTGGCTGAAGATATGTTGAGATTTCTGACGTTTCCTTTTGTGGTTACTGCGATTATTCTTAATCTTACGAGATGCTGCTTTAGTGATGTTTACTATCCGGAGCGATATTTCTTTATCGGAATAGTTCCTCTGTTTTTGAGCTTTCCGTATTTTATGAGTAATATCGAAAAGCTTGAAAACAAATTGCTTTCAAAATGTTTGGAGTTTGTTGTTTTCATGGTTATTGCGTTGATGATTCCTGTTTGTATTCAGGATACGATTGCCGGAATCAGAACAGGATATGAAGGCGGATATGCGCATGTGAAAACACTTTGCGATTACGTAAAGAGAACAGATGTTAATACTGTATATTTCCTGCATAATTTGCCGGATTGTGAAGTCGCAAGACTTTTTGATGCGGACAGAAAGTATACTATTATTAAACTTAATGATGATGGCGTTCCGACACTTGATTCAAGAGATTTTTATTCTGCGGCTACGGACAGAGGCTATTATGATGATACAAATTTCCTTGTAGTTAGGGAGGGGAGCGGATATTTTGAAATGCTTCCGGAATATCTTAGAAGCTCGTATGTTGAAGAAACAAGGGTTGCCGGTTACGTGATTTATAAATCCATGGAAAACAAGTTTGATAATATGTCGGGATTTCCGGCTACAGGTGCTGATTATGCTGTGGATTACGCATATACTCCTGGATATACTTATTTTGGAAATATAAATTTGTATGGTTATCTTGAAACACAGAGTACGGATAATTTCGTTTTGCTTAGTCCGGAAATCATGAAATATCCGGGGAACGAAACAATATCTCTTTATTTTGAAACTATGAGCGGAAGTGGTTCGTTATGTCTTAGAGACAAAGATATGAATATAATTGATGAAACCGTGATTGAAGAGAATACTGAGAAGGTGACGCTAAATTCTGATTACGTCGGTATGTGTTATGTGACTGTATTTTTGAATGATGGTGCGAATGCAGTAATCAAGAATCTGGTATATGCTCCGTGAGCGGAGTTTTAAATAAAATGAAAGGAAAAGTTATTGTTTTTTGATGGCAGTGACACGAATATATATTGAAGAAAGAAAAATTGCATTATCTTGATATTGCAAGAGGAATTGGAATAATTGTAGTTATACTTGCGCATGTTGATACGGGTGATAATCCGGTATGTTCATGGATTGGCTCTTTTTGCATGTCAATTTTTTTTGTTGTTTCGGGAGCGCTTCTTTTCTATCTTGACGGATGGCGCAAGGAATCTTTTTGGAGTATTGTCGTTAAGAGGCTTAAAGGTGTTCTTTATCCGTATTTTACTTTCAGTGCACTTGTTATTGCATTTTATGCTTTTTTGCGTATTGTATTCAGACAGGGCAGCTTTTCAAATATTCTTGAAATTGCAAAGAGTACGGTTCGCTTAGAGGGCTATGATGCACTTTGGTTTATGCCGACACTTTTTTTTGCGGAATTGATTTTTCTGCTCTATATGCGTTTTGTTCCGGAGAAGAAAACAGGAAGAAGTAAAGATATACTTGAATATTTGGGATTTTTCGTTACGCTTGCCTTAAGCTTGATTTTATATGCAATTCTACATTACGGGATTATTGAAGAGTATGCCGATGGATGGTTTGGCGTAGTCAAGATTACACGTGTATTAATGTCTGCCGTTTTTATTTATGCCGGTTATTTCTATTTTAAGTTTAAAGATAAATTAATTGCCTGTAACAGAAAAGTTGTATCAGCTGTTATGATTGCAATTCTTCTTCTTGATCCGATTGTGTGTCAGCCGAACCATTTTGTAGATTATGCATTTGTAAGAATTGTAAGTTTACCATTACTTTATGTTTGCGGTATTCTTGTGCCGGTTGCTATTCTCTATTTGCTTGAGGTATATAACGTAAGAAGTAAATGCTTTGAATTTTTTGGAAAAAATTCACTTACTATGATGGCAACTCATAATCCGATTCCTTTGCTTGTGACGGTGAGGAGTTTGTATAAAGATTTTGCTCCGGGCATTTACCGTTATCTTGATGATGTGATTATTCTTGTGATTATTGTTTTACTTGAAATCCCACTTGTAATGTTGATTAACAAATTTTTGCCATTTCTTGTGAGATTTCCTAAAAAAGGAACTAAGTAATGAACAGTGGAAACCGAACTTCAAATACTATCAGAAATACCTCCGTTGCTCTTGTATGTCAGGTGATAAGAACGGTATTTAGTTTTATTTGCCGTGTCGTATTTGCAAGATGTCTGGCGAGGGTTTATCTCGGACTTGACGGTGTGTTTGCAAATGTAATAGGTATACTTTCATTGGCTGAACTTGGCATCGGTTCTGCGCTTGAGTATGAATTGTTTCAGGCAGTAGCAAAAGGCGATGATGGGGAAACCGCCGCTATGGTGAAGTATTATAAGAAGATTTTTTCATTCATCAGCATTGCGATTTCCGGGATAGGTGTAATTGCAATTCCTCTTGCCAATTGGTATGTCGGAAAATACGGTAATCTTGAGGGAGTGTCCGAAAGTATTACACTTATTTATCTGCTTTATCTTGCGAATACGGTTATTTCATATTTGAATCTTGATAAGAAAGCAATTATATGTGCATATCAGGATACTTATATTGATTCCATTGCAAAGGAAGCAATAGTAAGCGTCCAAAATATCGTACAATTCGTATTGCTTATTTGCACACGAAATATTATTGTGTATCTAATCTGTCAGGTTTTATTTACCTTCATATACAATCAAACAATCAGAATCATTGCGATTAAGCGATATCCTGCCATTAATATTTCAAATCCGCCGGAGGTATCCGCAACAAAAAAACGCAGGATGCTTGAGAATGTCAAAGCACTTTTTATTGTTCGATTGTCAATTGCACTTGTATCTGCGACCGATAACCTGATTGTAACAGCTTTTTGCGGGCTGGAGATGACCGGTGTAAACAGCAATTATACGGTAATAATGTCATGCCTTAATAACTTTGCATACAAAATACGTGAAAGTTTAACACCAAGTCTCGGAAATTTGAATGCGAAGGAAAATGATGAGAAGAAAATCAGCATTCTTTATGAATTGATGTTTGGAAGCTTCTGGTTGTATATGTTGTGTACTGTCGGTTTCAATTGTCTTGTTCAGGATGTTGTTCTTCTTTGTTTTGGTGAACGCTACATTATTGAGTATCCTGTAGTAGTAATTACAGGTGTTAATTTTTTTGTACTTCAAATGCAGGTGCTTCCGGATATGTATAAATCAACTTTGGGATTATTCAAATACGGAAGATTTGTTGCATTAACCAAAGGCATTCTTAACATTATTATTTCAATACTTTTGGGAAAAGTCTGGGGTGTGTTTGGTATTCTTTTTGCCACATTTATTTCGATGGTTGTCACTGAGGTTTGGTATACGCCATATATTATTTTCAAAAAAGGTCTTAATCGCTCGCCGCTTGGGTATTATAAGAAAATATTGCTGCTGTGGGGTGAAGCAGTATTGATTTTTACAATTACATATTATATATGTGAGCTGTTTAAATTGCCGCTTATTTTGGATATGTGTGCGCGTTTTGCGGTGTGCATGATTGTACCGAATGTTATAGTCTATATTTTTCATCATAGAACCGAAGCATATAGTAATTTGGTCGGAAGAATTTATCTCCGTGGGAGAAGACACCCACTTCTAT
Organism: Lachnospiraceae bacterium; assembly: GCA_045617445.1. GTDB lineage: Bacteria > Bacillota > Clostridia > Lachnospirales > Lachnospiraceae > UBA2868. Next base: position 24,006 of record JAZLIP010000061.1, read on the forward strand.
AAGTGGGTGAATGAGCGAGCGAGTCTTGAAAATATCGGTCTTATGAGAAAAATAAGGAAAATGGTTGTGCGGAAATAAATGTTTAATTCGAAGGTGTGCTGTTATGATAATGACAAGAATTACAGGCGGGCTTGCAAATCAGATTTTTGAATATATGACTGCCTATGCTTTATCAGTTAAATATGATGTGGAACTGATTCTTGATGTGTCAGAGACCGCTTCACAATTTCGGGGATTTCTTTTGGATGAACTCAATATTCCGGATTACAGGAAGGTTTATTATGATTATAAGCCTGCAAACGTAGGTGATTTGTATATTCATGAAGATATTTTGAAGAATTATACCATCTGCGTTCATTACCTGTATGCGAAAGGAAATAATATAACGACTGTGCCGTTTGGAAAGTTGTTGACAACATTTTCGCTTGAAGAAATCGGAGAGTGTATTAAAAACGGTGAAAATGTATATATATACGGTTCGTTTGATGAGAAGGCATTGTATCTTAAGAAACCGTATTGGAAGGATTTGCGAGCACAGATTTCAATGAAGAATCCACCGGCGATTTTTGATAAATTTGTTAGTCGGACGAATAACGAGGAAACGGTTGCACTTCATATAAGACGCGGTGATTATATGTTTGTTGACAGAGTTACGGTTCCTTCGGGGGACTATTACAGAAGTTCGATTTCCTATTTTAGAAAACGACTTAACAACCCGAAGTTTTATGTATTTACCGATGATGCGGAGTGGGCATCGGGAGAACTTGGGTTTGCTGAAGATATTTTCTATTTCTCAGGATTTGGAGGAATGGATATTGATATATGCGAGATGTTTTGTATTTCAAAATGCAAATATAAAATACTGAGTTATTATAGTGGATATTCTTCTTTGGCAGATTTACTTAATACCGATAAGAATTGTATTACGATACGCGGTTATAATGACAATCGCAGTTATATAAGCTTTACCGAACGTGCGGTAATTGATGCGAAACTCATTATAAAACATGTCATAGGTAAGTTCAAAAACAGAAAAAATACATCTGAGAATCCGTTTATCTCCATAGGAAAAAAACAGAAGCTTAATTTGGAATATGAAACGGTACGTGAACAACGAGTGAAGTCACAGAAACTGTTGCAGGCAATTCTTGATACACCGGACGACAATCTTGACAAAGATTTTATTGAAACAATTGATGAGTTTGGACTGGATTCGATATTTGTTTCGGCTGATGCAATAAAACAAATTTTGCGAAAGAAATTTATTGCTTTGGTGAATTGCAATATGGATGAAAGTGCATGGCTTATATTGCATAAAATAAGATTTGAATTTGATGACTCTGATTTTGAAACAGCAGTTTGCAAATTGTATGAAAGGTTATCACTTGCGTACGGTAAGAATGAGGAACCGGTTAATTATATTATGATGCCGGGAGCGCATTACTCAGATCCGTCGGTACGTCTTCACGGGTTGACTCTTATGGGAGTCAGATATAAAGAGTGCGGAAATTACGTGAGTTTTATCTTTAAACCAAACAGGTTTTACAATCATTTCCTTGATATTTACGAAATGCTGACGGATGCCGATAAGACAAATTACCATTGCAGGCAGTTTAAGGAAGAAAAATTTCAAAAGACTAAAGCATTTTTGGGAGAACTGCTGCGAAGCGATTGTATAAATCGTATATATTATGAAGATGCTGATTCCTTGGAATTAATCAATGAATGTGTTGATGCTTTGGATAGTAACTTGCGTGAAAATTCAGAAATAGAAATTGTAAAATGGACACAGAATATAGCCAAATTCAGAATGATTGAAATAGATGAAAGATTGCCGTTAATAAGAGCATATGATTTAGAACTGATAAAGTAATTGGCTGTTACGGGTAGAGACTTAACAACAATCATATTAGGAATTATATCTATCGGCATTTGATATGGATAGCATTTAAGATATAAACGCTCCAAAATTTGATGTGATTCGTTCACGTCGGTTTTTGACCGGAAAGGGTTGGTTAAGAATAATGCTTAATAAGATTAAGAATAACAGAATAATTAACAGCCGGGCATTTACAAGCTTAATAATTATTTTGCTTGCGATTTATCCTATGCGTTTTTGTAATCGTGGATTGGATCTTTGGGATACGGGATTTAATTTGATTAATTTCAAGTATGATGATATAGGAAGCGTTGGATCTATGAATTTTTTTGCTTATTTTCTGGCAAATCAAATAGGACATGTTTTTATGTACCTTCCGATTGCGAATACACTTCTTGGAGCAAGAATTGTATGCAGTTTGTTTATTTCTGCCGAAGTAGTAATATGCAGTCTTTTTTGTATCGGTAAGTTAAAGCTTAATCGGTGGATGGTATTTGCCGGCGAATTCCTTGCGGTAAGCATTTGCTACAGTCCTTCGGTTATTTTGTATAATCATGTTTCTTTTCTGCTCCTGCTTATTTCCGTTATGCTCATCTATATTGGACTAATGGAGGAGAAAAAGTATTGTTTGTTCTTGGCAGGTGTGTGTCTTGGTCTGGATGTTTATGTACGATTTTCAAATGCGGTATTTTCGATGCTGATTTTGGCGGTTTTTTATTATTTATATCTCAAAAAAGTCAAATTGCCGGGTGTGGTAAAGTGTACGGTTTATTGTATACTTGGTTTTGCTGTTTCGTTTTGCACTGTTTTTACCGGTATTGGAATACGCTATGGGTTCAATGCTTATTATGATGGGATTGCGAAATTGTTTTCTATGTCTGAAACGGTGGAAACTTATTCTGCATATACAATGCTTCGGGAAAGCATAATGGGATATTTAAATGGGGGTAAGCTTCTTCTTGCCGTAGTTGTAACTGCTGTACTTGCAATGCTTTTTTATCATCTGTTTTCGTGGAAATTTGGGAATGCAAATACTGCCAAAATAAAGCTCACGGTTTCCATACTTTTTTCCGGATGTTTAATAGTGTTTTTGGTCGGAGTAAAACTTATTGGTATCAATCCTTCTTTTTATGGAATGATTTATTATTCGGCCGGGATGCTTGCCGATTTGGTAATACTTTTCTTTGTTGTAAGTTTCCTGAATAAAGAATGTGATTTAAATCAAAAACTTCTTGCTGCATTACTTTTTCTTTGGGTTGTAGTGTTGTCGGTAGGAAGCGGTACAGGCATTTCTCCTGTTATTAACAGTATGTTTCTTGGAACACCGGTATTGTTTGCCAAGCTTTATGATGGAATAAGGAAAATGTTTGAAGATAACGGGAAATGTTTGGAGCAATTCCATCAGAATGGAGGGTTGCTAAAAAATGTATATAAATATTTTGAAATGTGCGAGTTCAAAGTCTTTTTAACAAATATATTTGCTGTGCTTTTGATTGTTGTGTTTTTGCAATGCAGTTTGTTTGGTGCAGTTTATGTTTATGAAGAGGCACTAAACGGTATTTCCGGAAATAGTGAAGTCGCTGATAATCGGGTTCTTTCGGGAATGAAGATGAGTGAAGAAAGAGCAGGGTTTATTAGCGGGCTTAGTGAATATGTTTCAGGGAATAATTTATATGGAAGTGATTGTATTGTTTACGGATACGCACCGGGGCTTGCTTATGCACTTGAGTTGAAGCCGGTAATTCCATCATGGCCGGATCTTGAATCCTACAGTGCAGAATCAATGTCTGAGGATGTTGAAAAGCTTTGCCTTGAAATTGAAGAAGGTAAAAGGATGTGTCCGGTACTTGTTATAGATAATGAACCATCAACGGGCGGTGTGCCCGATAATCCCTCAAAGATTCGTGTTATTGAAGATTTGAAAGAACAGTTTGACTATGAAGAAGTATATACAAACGGAAGGTATTCTATTTGGAGAAGTATATGAAGAAATTAGTTGATATGGTAAATGTGAAGACAGTGATTGGTTTAGCCGCGGTTTCGCTATTGTTGTTTATGTCATTTAACTGGCTTATATTACGTAGAACGGATTATCTGCTTCTGACGGAAGATAAGGTCAGAATGATTGCGTATGTAGTATTTGGCGGTGTGTTTTTACTGCTTTCGCTGTTTTTGTGTCATGCCTGCGGCAAAATAAGATTGGATAAAGTGTTTCTTGTTTTGTATTTTACTTTGGGCGTTATTTATATTGGTGTAACACCCCTATCTTCGACACCTGATGAAACAGAACATATGCTTAGAGCTTATGGGATTTCAATCGGTGATTTAGTACCGGAACAGAATGAAAATATGGAAGGCGGAAGCTATGTTCCTAGTAATCTTTTGTATTGTTGGAACAGGGGCGGCGCTACGCTCAAAGATATGAAGGAACATCTTTTTATGTATTCAAACGAAGAAAAAGAATTTGTTACCTATTCCAATACGGCACTTTATTCACCACTTACTTATCTGCCACAGGCTGTCGGGATTTTTGTAACTCGTTTGATTGTGAACCGACCTTTTCTTATGGCGTATGCCGGAAGATTTGCCGAACTTGTTACGGTTGGAATTTTACTTTCTATTGCAATAAGAATTGCTCCTGTTGGAAAACAGATTATTTTTGCATTATCCTTACTTCCTATAAATATGTATGAATGTGCATCATTAAGCGGTGGAGGACTTACATATGCAATGATTGTTTTGATTGTGTCATATTGCCTTTATTTAAGGTATACGCATATCGGAATGATGTCTGTGCGGGAGAAAATCTATCTCCATATAATGCTTCTCTTTGTGGCATCATGTAAGATAGTATATGTACCATTTGTTTTGATGGCGTTCGTGATTCCAAGGGCGAAATTTGGAAACAGGAAGAATTATATTACAAATATTTGTATTGCTGTGGTAATTGTTCTTCTTGCATCCGTTGGTTGGTTAAGCATCAGTTCAAGATATTTGATTGAATATAATTCGGGAGTATCATCACCCGATCAGGTTAAGTTTATTCTTTTACATCCGTTTGCTTATTTGCAGGTTATTGCAAATACGTTATCAAGTGAAGGAGATTGGATAGTACGGACGTTTTTTGCGGAATTCTTAGGATATTTTGATGTACAGGGAAATATAGTAATGATTGTTATGTCGGCCGCAAATATTATTTATGTGTGCGTGGAAGATAAGATTACCGTGAAACTTGATATGTTAACAAAGATTTTTACATGGGTATCCGTTGGCTTGTCATTGATTTGTATTTTTTCAAGTCTGTATGTTCAGTGGAATCCTGTTGGAAATAATGTAATTACGGGTTTGCAGGGACGATATTTTCTGCCACTTGTATATCCGATTGTTATTTTGATTAAGAAATTTGTAAATTGTCGTAATAAGGACGATATGGAAGTGGCTCCTTACTTTGGCGGCGCAAATGAAATATGCGGAAGTAAGATAATTGTATGTTTCGTGAATGTTATGACAATTGCAACACTATTTGTACATTATATTTGATGATGTAAACTATAGCAGTCAAGGAGTTGCGATGTGAAATCAGCAGGCGAATTAAAGCCGGGAAATATAGTAACAGGAGGTTTTGGGTTTTATGAAATTAAAAATCAGAATAATTTTGAATTTCTACAGAATAATTTACGCATGGCTTGTTATGAAATTTAATAAGAATGGAGAAGTTATGCGTATAGATCTTGCTTTTTGGAAGGAATGCAGAAGGAAGACGGAAGTTAGTGATTTTATGGCATTTTCATCCTTTCTGCTGGAATTGCCTGAATATCGCAGTCTTTTTTTATACAGAATACGACGTAATTCATTGATTATAACAAGAAAACTGTTTAAAATATTTTTTCCACCACTTGAAACACTCTATATTGATACTGAAGATATCGGTGCAGGTTTCTTTATTCAACATGGTATGTCTACAGGGATTGATGCCGAAAAAATCGGAGAGCGCTGTTGGGTTAATCACAATGTGACCATTGGGTTTAATCTTGGTGCCAAGGGTGCTCCAATCATTGGAAATGGTGTTAGAATTACTGCCGGAGCAGTTGTGCTTGGTCCTGTTACACTTAAAGATAATTGCATTGTGGGTGCAAATGCAGTGGTTACGAAGGATGTTGAAGAAGATGCTATAGTTGGTGGTGTGCCTGCTAAGGTGATAGGCAAAAATGAGGAGTTTAAGTTATATCCGGAGGCAACTAATTTGTAAAAATATGTTGACAATTAAACGGAAGAGAAGTATTATACACTATGTTAGCACTCGATAGGAAAGAGTGCTAACAAAAAGAAGCCAATATTATTTACACTGGTAAATATGAGACAATATTTAATTTTAGGAGGTAGAATCATGAAATTAGTACCATTAGGTGACAGAGTTGTACTTAAGCAACTTGTAGCAGAGGAAACTACAAAATCGGGAATTGTATTGCCGGGTCAGAGTAAAGAGAAGCCACAGCAGGCAGAGGTTGTTGCGGTTGGTCCGGGAACTGTTGAGGATGGTAAGGAAATCAAGATGGAAGTTAAGGTTTCAGATCAGGTAATTTACTCTAAATATGCCGGTACAGAAGTTAAACTTGATGATGAAGAGTATATTATTGTAAAGCAGAGTGATATTCTTGCAATTGTGAAATAGTTGTTACTATGTTATCTCAGTGAGAGAGCGCCTCACTTCTATAGGTGTGGGATTGAGCGCGTCTTGAATTTAAATTTAGGAGGAATTGGAAATGGCAAAGGAAATTAAATACGGTGCAGAGGCACGTACAGCTTTGGAATCAGGTGTTAATCAGCTTGCAAATACAGTAAGAGTTACATTGGGACCTAAGGGTAGAAATGTTGTTCTTGATAAGAGTTTTGGAGCTCCGCTTATTACAAATGACGGTGTTACAATTGCTAAAGAAATCGAACTTGAGGATGCATTTGAGAACATGGGCGCACAGCTTGTTAAGGAAGTAGCAACCAAGACAAATGATGCAGCCGGTGACGGAACAACTACAGCAACTGTACTTGCTCAGGCAATGATTAATGAAGGTATGAAGAATCTTGCAGCTGGTGCTAACCCGATTATTATGAGAAAGGGTATGAAGAAGGCAACAGTAGCAGCAGTTGAAGCTATTGCAAAGATGTCGAGCAAGGTTAACGGTAAGGAGCATATTGCACGTGTTGCAGCTATTTCAGCCGGTGATGATGAAGTTGGTAACATGGTTGCTGATGCAATGGAAAAAGTTTCAGGTGATGGTGTAATTACCATTGAAGAATCAAAAACAAAGCTTACAGAGCTTGATTTAGTTGAAGGTATGCAGTTCGACAGAGGATATATATCAGCATACATGGCTACTGATATGGATAAGATGGAAGCTACTTTGGATAATCCGTATATTCTTATTACAGATAAGAAGATTTCAAATATTCAGGAGATTCTTCCTTTACTTGAGCAGGTTGTTCAGTCAGGTGCCAAGCTTCTTATCATTGCTGAGGATATTGAGGCAGAAGCACTTACAACTCTTATTGTAAATAAACTTCGCGGAACATTTAATGTAGTTGGTGTTAAGGCTCCAGGATACGGTGACAGAAGAAAGGCAATGCTTGAAGATATTGCAATTCTTACCGGTGGTCAGGTTATTTCTGACGATTTGGGCCTTGATCTTAAAGAGACAACACTTGATATGCTTGGTCGCGCGAAATCAGTTAAAGTGCAGAAGGAAAATACTGTTATCGTTGATGGTGAAGGTGAGAAAGCTGCAATTGATGCACGTGTCGGACAGATTAAGAAACAGATTGAAGAAACTACATCTGATTTTGACAGAGAGAAGTTACAGGAAAGACTTGCTAAGCTTGCCGGCGGTGTTGCAGTTATCCGCGTAGGTGCCGCTACAGAAACAGAAATGAAGGAAGCTAAGCTTCGTATGGAGGATGCTCTTGCGGCAACAAGAGCTGCTGTTGAAGAGGGCATAATTGCCGGAGGCGGTTCAGCTTATATTCATGCTCAGAAGGATGTTGCCAAGCTTGCTGAATCTCTTAGTGGAGATGAGAAAACAGGTGCAAACATTGTAATGAAGGCTCTTGAGGCTCCTCTTTTCCATATTGCAGGAAATGCTGGTCTTGAGGGATCGGTTATTATAAATAAGGTACGTGAATCTAAGGTTGGAATTGGATTCAATGCACTTACAGAGGAATATGTTGATATGGTTAAGGATGGAATCCTTGATCCTGCTAAGGTTACAAGATCTGCTCTTCAGAACGCAACAAGTGTTGCAGCAACATTCCTTACGACTGAATCTGTTGTAGCAAATATTAAAGAAGATGTACCTCCAATGCCGGCCGGTGCAGGTATGGGCGGAATGATGTAATCGGGTAACGAGCCAAATCGCGAATAAATAAGAACGACTCCTAAGTGTTTATACTTAAGGAGTCGTTCTTTGTTTATTCATGATTTGCGGTTCATATTCGAAGATAAAAGTATTAATTAATATCCCAATATTTCCCGTGTTATGTATGGCGTGTTTTCGTATTTGTGTGTCTTTATTGAATATTTCCTTGCGGCTTCTAAATTTTCTTCCAAATCATCAATAAACAGGCAGTTTTCAGGAATAAGATTGTACCTTTCAATCAAGAGCTTGTATATTTCTAAATCAGGTTTAATGACGTTTTCTTTGTAAGAGAAGATTCCACCGTCGGTATGTTCAATAAAGTTCATTGCATCTTTGTTTGCATATAAGGCCTGATGTGAAAAGTTGGAAAGGTAAAGCACTTTAATGCCCTGACTTTTTAATTCTTCAATCCAAGGGATTGCATAATCACGTTTTCTTATAATTCCTTTAAGATCTTTAAAAGCATCTTTTAGATGATGACTTATTTCAGGATCGTTTTTGGCAAATAATTCAAGTATTTCTTCTGTTGTAAGAATGCCACGGTCAAATTCCTTCCAAGCATCGTGGTGTACGGATGCTTTGGCTATTCTTGCAATCATTGCAGAGTCGAAGCCTTTTTCTTCAAGGAATTCCCTCCATGCAAAATCAACCAAAACATTTCCAATATCAAATATTACTGTTGTTATCATTTGTTAAGTGTCCTTTCTACGTAAATATATATTTATCTCAGTGAGAGAAGCCTCATTTCTATAAGTGGGTGATTGTTACCGGTCAAAGGCTGCACAGTAACTGTTAAATGTTTCTTCATCCATATATTTTGAAAATGCATGCAGTGCATAGGGAATATTTCCGTTTTCAATTTCAGTCTGCATATTTTCTTCCAAAGCAAATTTAGAGGCAGCTTCCGTTTGCACGGAGGAATAGCCGTTAAAACCAATTGATGCAAAATATGAAAAAAACATATCCTCATTGAAACGCCAGAAAAAATCCAGCAGAAATTTCTTTGACCGAATCAGATCAAGAGAATGGCGAACATGTCTTAAGGAGAATCCACCATTACCAACGTGTATTTTATCGGGGTGTTTTACTATAAGTAACTTAATCCTGTCTTTGGGCGTATATGGTCTGCTAAAGGGACCGTTTAGCCAGGGCGCACCCCAATAATCAATATGTTCCTTTTTGGATTGACTGATGAAGTCATCAAGGCAATAATCCATTGTATTTAATATGTAAGTATCTGATTGAGCAATCAACATATACTCATAATCGTAAAAAGGAAAATAGAATTGCTCTGAAAGGAGCAAACGGCTGTAAGTTTTATTGGATTTGAAATATTTATTCTTAAACGGCAGAAATTTGGTTCTGCTAAGAATATCCTGATTACCTGACTGTTTGGAACCATCTTCGGAACAATGTTCATTTTTATACAATTCCACTACAATGTTTTCATACTCCGAAATATCCATCAGGAAAGGATGTACAAAGAAAATATCATAGCCATTTAATACCGAACAATTTCTTTTGATGGATAGGATTTCTGATTTGGCAGGTTTTTCATTGTATAT
>JAZLIP010000062.1:0-13008 GCA_045617445.1 Lachnospiraceae bacterium
TAAAGCTTAAGGTTACAAGTGGCCCTGCAATTGAAAAACCGGGTGATATGGCTGCAATTCTCAATAATTTGGCGGAAGGTGATTTGCTTTTTGTTGATGAAATTCATCGACTAAACCGACAGGTAGAGGAGGTACTTTATCCTGCCATGGAGGATTACGCAATCGATATTATGATAGGTAAAGGTCCGACTGCAAGATCGATTCGTATTGATTTACCTAAATTTACATTGGTCGGCGCGACAACAAGAGCGGGTATGCTTACGGCACCGCTTAGGGACAGATTTGGCGTTATTCACCGTCTGGAATTTTACACCAATGAAGAATTGAGTACGATTATTAAACATTCGGCAAGGATTCTTAATGTAAAGATTGATGATAAGGGAGCCTACGAACTTGCCAGACGAAGCAGGGGAACACCGCGACTTGCCAACCGTCTCCTTAAAAGAGTAAGGGATTATGCTGAAGTAAGATACGATGGAGTAATTACACTTGAAGTTGCAAACGAAGCGTTGGATCTTATGGATGTTGACAAAATGGGACTTGATTTTATTGACAGAAATATTCTTCTTACGATGATTGATAAATTTGAAGGGAAGCCGGTTGGCCTTGATACGCTTGCTGCGGCAATCGGCGAGGACGCGGGGACGATTGAGGATGTTTATGAACCGTATCTTATTAAGAATGGATTTGTAAACAGGACACCACGAGGTCGGGTTGCGACAAAGCTTGCTTACGAACATTTTGGATTGGACTACTGGGAAGAGTAGTTAAATGATGGTATTTTGACAAAGATGAGGGATGGAAAATGAGTTATTGGATTAAAAATATTGGATTTCTTTGACTTTTTTTTGAATTTATGATGACAAGTAAATAAAATTTGCTATAATTATTTGTGATATAAGGGTATAAATAATTGTTTTTAAGAAAGGGGATTTATTATGAAAAAATTATTGTTGGGTGTGATTGGTTTGTGCGGGGCTTTAGCATTTGCTTGTCCTAAGCCGGTTAGTGCAGCTGCGCTTCCTTGTACGGTTGAATACCTTAATCAGGCAAATGCGCAGAAGAGTGTTGCTGAGACTGAATTGGCAGCAGCAAAGGCTCAGCTGGCTACTAAGGAAGCTGCTCTCAAGGCATTTACAGATGCAGGAATTACTACGGGGAATGATTATCTTGCTGCTTTGAATGCATTGAATATGGCTAAGGGAAATGTTGAAATTAAGCAGCAGTCACTTGCAAATGCTTTGTCATTTGTTCAGGATTGTATGAATAAATATCAGGTAGAGGATAATGCCGATAAAGCATACAATGCTTTGCAGGATCTTAACAAGGTTCAGGCTGCTAAACTTGATTATGATAATGCCTGTGCAATTGCAAATGCTCTTGCAACAAAGATTGAGAATATCGAGAAAGCAATTGCAGGTTACAAGGCTCAGCTTGCAGTTTCACCAAGTGTTCAGGCGCAGATTGATGCTTTGAATACAGAAATTAATTTGTATAAGCCGCAGCTTAGTGCTCAGATCGCGGTTGTTGCTTCCAAACAGGCAGTTCTTGAGACAGCACTTAATTCAAATTACGCGTCATATAACAAGACAGCCATTGATTATATTTACAATCGTGACAGCATGAGAAAACATATTGTTACCGATTTGGATGGCGATGGAGATGTTGACGGTGATGATTATTTTGTAGGAGTTAAGTATATGCAGGATGGCGCAACCTGGCCGGTATTCTTCAGACAGAGTAATCCTGATAAGCCATTTTTCTACGACCATAGATGTTGTATCATTTTTTAATTTCCGATAGAGGATAAAGTTCGCGAGCGAGTCTTGAATGCATTAGAATTAATAAGGGTTGAGATTTTAATTGAATAGGGGGATAAGTGATGGCTTCGAAGAACGATACCGAGGTAATTATTGGCGGTAAAGTTATCAGGTTATGTGGCTACGAGAGTGAAGAGTATCTTCAGAAGGTTGCTACATATATCAATGGTAAGATTGCCGAATATGAGAAAGTTGATTCCTTTAGACGTCAGCCACTTGATATGCAAAATGTACTTTTACAGTTGAATATTGCTGATGATTACTTCAAAGCAAAGAAACAGCTTGAAGTTTTGGAAGAGGAGTTAGAGACGAAAGATAAGGAATTGTATGATATTAAACATGAATTAATTGCTACTCAGATTAAAATGGAGAGCAAAGATAAGATGATTAAGGATTATCAACGCGAGTTGTCTAAACTGTAAGAAGTGGCCGTCTTTAGGACGGCCTTTTTACATTTTTGACATAATCGTATTACAAAGGGCAGGTTTTATGAAGAATAATACTGAATTACTTTCACCGGCAGGAGATATGGATTCATTGAAAGCCGCAATTTTTGCGGGTGCGGATGCAGTATATGTTGGTGGCCGAATGTTTGGTGCCAGAGCATATGCAAAGAATTTTACGGATGAAGAATTGCTTTATGCAATTGATTTTGTTCATTTGTACGGACGCAAGCTTTACTTGACCGTTAATACAATTTTGAAAAATGAAGAGATTGATTCTCTTAAGGAATATATTGAACCGTTGTATTTGCGTGGTCTTGATGGCGTGATTGTTCAGGATCTCGGTGTTATTTCACTAATCAGCACATGTTTTAAGGGCTTGGAAATTCACGCAAGTACGCAGATGACAATTACTGATTCAGACGGTGTTAAATTGCTTGAGAATATGGGAATTACCCGAGTGGTTCTGGCAAGAGAATTGTCCCTCGAAGAAATTTCACGAATTCATAAGGCATCTGATGTTGAACTTGAGTGTTTTATACATGGCGCATTGTGTTATTCATATTCGGGAAAGTGTTTGTTTTCGAGTATTGTCGGAGGAAGAAGCGGTAACAGGGGAAGATGTGCGCAACCATGCAGGCTTCCTTATGATGATACATATTTATTAAGCTGTAAAGATATTTGCACTCTTGAAATACTTCCTAAATTGTGCCGGGCAGGTATTACTTCTTTTAAGATTGAAGGTCGAATGAAAAGTGCAGAGTATGTAGCCGGTGTTACCGGAATTTACCGGAAATATATTGATTTGTATTTTGACGGTAAAGAGAATTTCAAAGTCGCTAAAAAGGATTTGAATGACTTGATTAACCTGTATACAAGAAGCGGAAATTGCAGTGGATATTATGAGACAAAAAACGGACGTAAAATGATTACAATTTCCAAGCCCTGCTATAATTCGGCGTCAGATGAAGACAAGAAGAAATTGTTTGATGAATATACGGGAGGGAATACAAAAAATCCGATTTCGGGTTATGCGGTTGTTGTATTAAATGATAATATTTCATTTACGGTAAATTATCATGAAATATCCGTTACCGTTTCCGGGGTTGTCGCTGAACCTGCTAAGAAGAAGGCAATAAGTAAGGACGATGTTATTAAACAGCTTAAAAAGACCGGTGATTCCGAGTTCTTCTTTGAGGAACTTGAAGTATATTTGGATGCAAATTGTTTTGTACCGGTATCCGAGCTTAACAATTTGCGGAGAAATGCAATTGATTCTTTGAAGGGAGAGATACTCGCAAAATATCACAGAGACAAACAGGGTGTTTTATCGTGCACCGAGGCGGTTAAGGAAGCCGGTGCAGTAACTGTTGATTATTGCAGACCGTTTATTAATTGCCATATAAATGATTTGGGATATTTTGATATAATTGTTTCGAAGAAATCAGTGGATATTATCAGTATTGAATTTAATGCTTTTGTAAAGCTTGCGGACAAAAAAGCATTGAATAATCTTATATTAAATTATGCCAAAGCAATTCATGCTGTCGGTAAGAAATTCACGCTTGCATTTCCTGTGATTTTACGGAAGAGATTTTTTGAAAGATATGATTTAAAGGAATTGCTTCTGACGGGTGAGGTTGACGGAGTATTGGCAGATAATTACGAAACACTTAATTTTCTGTCGGAGATTGGGTATAAAGGGCAAATTACTGCTGATATTCATATGTACTGTATGAATAAGCATGCAATAAAGAAATTTCAAGATTTGTCTGTTACAATTACTACAGCACCTGTTGAACTTAGCAGAAAGGAGTTGCTTGCTCGTGATGTGTGCAGTGAAGAAATACTGTGTTACGGAAAACTTCCTATGATGGTTTCGGCACAATGCGTAAAGAATACAACAGAAAGCTGTGTTAAGGATAATGGTAAGACCTATATAAAGGATAGAATGGGTAATTCATTTGCGTCTGTCAGAGATTGTAATGAATGCATTAATGTGATTGTGAACAGTGTGCCGAATTTGATTGTGCCTGATGAAACGTTTGTAAGAAAACTCAGACCTTATTCCTACAGGCTGACATTTTATGATGAATCTTTGGAGACTGTTTCTTCGGTGATTGATTATTATGATAGTATTGTAAATGCAAAGCCTTCTAACAAATTGGATTTGCCGCATACGACGGCTCACTTCAATCGCGGAGTGATTTGATAGAATGTTACTGTTAAGTCCCTGACCGGTAACGATAGAATTTCTATAAGGAACAGTAAGTTTATGGATATTATTGTAGTTGAAATTTCAAAGTACATATTGGTAACATTGATTGCAATTTATACTTTACAGTGTTTTCGTGTTTTTAAGCACTCTAATGAAGAAAAAAGAAATCGGATTTATTTGCATCAGAATCTGGCAATGATTCTTATATATACGATTGCTTTTGCTATTCTGGCATCGGAGAGAAAGGATGTGTCGTACTTACTTTTCTTCGCTATTTCATTTATTGTGCTTTTGATTACGATTGTATTATATAGGATTATATACCCAAAGGCGAACCGTCTTATTGTTAATAATATGTGTATGCTTTTGTCGATTGGATTCATAATTCTCTCGAGATTGTCCTTTAATAAGGCAAAAAAACAATTACTGATTTCCGCAGTTGTAATCATTCTTACGATGTTTATTCCGTTTATTCTTACGACATTTAAACATCTGAGAAGATTTTATGTTTTTTTCGTTTTACTTGGTATTGCGGCATTGCTTTCTGTCTTACTCTTTTCAAATGTCATTAACGGTTCGAAACTCAATATCAATATAGGTGGAATTACGTTTCAACCGTCGGAATTTGTAAAGATTATATATGTGTTTGGTATTGCGGGAATATTGAATAAAGCGCAGGATTTTGGAACTGTCATTAAGAGCGCTGTAATTGCTGCAATTCATATTTTGCTGTTAGTTGCATCAAAGGATTTGGGAAGCGCGGTGATTTTCTTTGTTGTTTATATCGTGATGCTCTATGTCGCTACAAATAAAAATATTTATTTGATTGGCGGCTTGGCTTTGGGCGCAGTCGGATGTGTTCTCGGATATTTGATGTTTTCACATGTTCGTGTCAGGGTATTGGCGTTTAGGGATCCTTTTGGAACAATTGATAATCAGGGTTATCAAATTGCACAGTCTTTATTTGCAATCGGTACCGGCGGATTCTTTGGACTCGGAATTAATAACGGAGCGCCGGGTAAGATTCCTGTTGTTGAAGCGGACTTTATATTTTCTGCCATTGCCGAGGAACTTGGCGTGCTTTTTGCCTGTTGTATGATACTAATATGCGTGAGCTGTTTTGTGATGTTTATGAATATTGCCATGCGCTTTGAAGATGTATTCTATAAGCTTGTTGCCCTTGGACTTGCTGTGACCTACGCGTTTCAGATTTTCCTGACGGTTGGTGGTGTAACTAAATTTATTCCGTTAACCGGTGTGACTTTGCCGCTTGTAAGTTACGGTGGAAATTCAATAATGGTTACACTTATTATGTTTGCGGTAATTCAGGGACTTTATCTTAATGTGAGAAAAGCCCCCACTTCTATAAGCGGGTGATTAGCAAAGTTGCTTACCGGTAACAGTTATAAGGACTTGAGAATTGCAGAAGGGTCGATTGAGCTTGAAGCAATTGGAGGAGTAGTAAATGTTGATTAGAAAGAAAAAGAAACTTTCCGAGGATGAGTTAGAGTATCTTGAAGTGCTTAAAGAGAAGGAAAAAGCAGAGAAAAAGGCTAAGAAGACAAACAGAGAAATTCTGTTTGTGACGTACATTTTTGTTTTTCTGTTTTTGTGTATGATTGGATATATAATTCATTTTACCGCTGTTGACGCTGATTCTGTAATTAATAACAATTACAATTCGCGTGGTGATTTACTTTCAAAGAAGATTTTGCGGGGAGTAATTTACTCACGAGATAAGGAAGTTCTTGCAGAAACGACTATTGATGCTTCGGGTGCGGAAATTAGAAATTATCCTTACGGTTCGCTCTTTGCTCATGCAGTCGGTTACTCGAATATGGGAAATACGGGAGTTGAATCAATTGCAAATTTCAAGTTGCTGACATCAAATTCCTATGTTACAGCTAAAATCAGGAAAGATTTAGAAGGAACGAAGAATAATGGAAATTCAGTGATTACAACATTTGATGTTGGTTTACAGAAGGCAGCCTATGATAGTATGAATAGCAAGAGAGGAGCAGTTGTTGCCATTAATTGTAAGACCGGTGAAATTCTTGCAATGGTTTCCAAACCTGATTTTGATCCGAATAATATTGTGGAATTATGGGATGAACTTAATTCCGAGGACAATGGTGAAAGTGAAAGTGTACTTCTTAACCGTGCGACGCTCGGACTTTATCCTCCAGGGTCGACTTTTAAGATTGTAACGGCACTTGAATATATTAAGGAAAATGGGACGATTGATAATTACGAGTATATCTGTAATGGTAATTATAGTGCGGATGACAATACGATTAACTGCTTTCATGGTGGGGTGCACGGAGAGGTTAATCTTAAAAAGAGTTTCGCCAAATCGTGTAATTCGTCTTTTGCTTATATGAGTACCGGATTTAATAAGGAAAAATTTGGAGAAACACTCGATGAATTGTTGTTTAACAAGGATATTCCGAATCCGTTTTCTTATAAGAGAAGTGTGACAAATATCAATGCATCAACAAAATTGTCGGAGCTTATGCAGACCGGAATAGGGCAGGGAAAGACGCAGGTTACACCTTTTCATATGGCTTTGATTACGTCTGCAATTGCAAATGATGGAATTCTTATGAAACCCAAAGTTATTTCTTCGGTAATTAATGATACCGGTAAAACCGTCAAAAAATACGGTGATGAAGTTTACGGAAGATTAGTGGCTGAGAACAATGCGGCAGTCCTTAAGGAATTGCTTGAAGCTGTTGTAACGGAAGGTACTGCAAGTAAGCTTGCCGGCGCCGTCAATTACACTGCAGCCGGTAAAACCGGTTCTGCGGAGTATTCAAATGATAAGAATAAGAGTCATGCGTGGTTTACCGGTTATGCTCCTTGCGAAGACCCTGAAATTGTTGTAACCGTTATCGTTGAAGGTGGTGGAACGGGTGGTGATATTGCGGTTCCGATAGCGAAAAGTGTGTTTGATGCTTACTATGCGAAATAAGTAGTGTTGAAAGATTTTGTATAGTCTGTTATGTTGATATGGTAACAATCAAGAATCTGAATATTGTCAGCTGAAGCTGGCGCGGGATAGTCAAAATTGTGAAGCAAAAAACAGGAGGTGCCATATGAATGAAGTGGGAATTATTATTTTGGGTATTATATTTTTGCTTGTAGGTTTATGGGTAACATGGCGTTCTATATCCAAGAAAATCAAATGTACTGTTGAATATGAAGCTGAAATTACAGAAGTTAAACGTCATAGTTATAAAAGCAATTCAACCAATAGGCGTCGTGAGTATTCACCGGTTGTTAAATATATTGTTGATGGAAAAGTGTTTGTTTCGGAGGCGGATATTACTTCGATTGTACCTAACAAATTTAAACCCGGTGAGAAGCTTACAATTAAATATAATCCGGAGAAACCGGAAGATTTTTGCGTAAAAGGTAAACTTGGAAACATCAAATCAGGTGTAGTTTGTTTCTTGCTTGGTGTGTTGTTTATTTGTTTCTATTTTTTTAAGTGACGTAATATCCGCTTGAATCTTCGAATTGTGATCTGATGCTTGATTCGACTTTTGAAGATGAAGCTTCTCTTAAGGCTTACGCGGTTAATCCTTTGCATGTGGCAGTTGCCAATGAAAAAGTGCGTCCTTTTACTGCAGAGAGAACGTGTATGGATTACGAAATATAAATGGTAATTTTGTGTTACTATTCAGTGGCAGACCAAAACACTTACTGTTTTGGTCGTAAGAACATGATTAGATAGCAAAAATGCATTACCGAAGGTAACTACGCATGCATTTTTGCTTGTTGTTAGGCAGGGATTGAACAGTAACAATTTTGGTGCATTATGAAGAAATTGTCAGTAGGAGTACTTGCGCATGTTGATGCGGGCAAGACAACATTTATTGAGGCATTGTTATATGAAGCGGGTGTGATTCGGATGCCCGGACGTGTGGACAGTAAAGATTCATATCTTGATACGGAAGCACAGGAGAGGGCAAGGGGAATTACGATTCATTTAAAGAATGCGCGAATCTCTTTTGAAGAGAAGAATTTGGAATTGATTCTTATTGATACGCCCGGTCATATTGATTTTGCTCCGGAGATGGAACGTTGTTTATGCGTGCTTGATGTGGCAATTCTTGTCGTGGGGGCAAATGATGGAGTGTCGCCGCATACAAAAACTTTGTTTAAGCTCCTTTCAGAATATAATATTCCAACATATATTTTTGTAAACAAGAATGATATGCCGGGTGTTGATAAGTCGCAGATTCTTACCACATTTAGAAATAAGTTGGATGAGAATGTAATTGATTTCTCGACAGGCACAGAGGATGCGTTTGAAACAATTGCAACTGTGGATGAGAATTTATTGGATGAGTGGCTTGAAACAGGAACTATATCTGCCTTAAATGTTTTTAAGTGTATTGCAGACAGGCAGATTTTTCCGACTTTTTTTGGTTCGGCACTTAAATTTGAGGGAATCGATTACTTTCTTAACACGTTTGTTTCACATTTGTCATTTGCTAAATGTGCAGGTGAAAAAACAGATGCATTTGGTGGCTTCGTATATAAAATCGGTGTTGATAAAGACGGTAAGCGGCTTACTTTTGTCAAAATCACTTCGGGAAGTTTAAAAGTAAAAGATATAATTAACGAAGAAAAAGTTAATGAAATAAGGTTATATTCCGGTGAAAAATACAGATGTGTCAATGAGGTTTATGCGGGTGAAATCTGTGCTTTGGTTTCGGTTAAAAATCTTAAGATATTTGATGCTCTCGGTACTAATCATACCGGGATTAAAACATATTTTAATCCGGTGTTTTGTTATGCGGTTAAGCATTCTGAACAACTCGATACAAAGGTGGTATATTCCAAACTTCATACATTGTCGGATGAAGAACCGACTTTGAAGGTGTCCTTTAATGCGGATGCCGGCGAAATCCTTGTGTATTTGATGGGAGAGGTGCAGGCGGAGATTCTGCAAAATACTATTAGCAACCGTTTTGGTTTTAAGGTGGAATTTGCCAATGGAAGGATATTATACAAAGAAACGATAGATGCAGCTTATGAAGGAGTCGGGCATTATGAACCGCTTAAACATTATGCGGAGGCACATATTATGCTTGAACCAAGTGAACGTGGCGCCGGAATGAGCTTGGAAGCAAATATCTCGGAGGATGTTCTTGCAAGAAACTGGCAACGTTTGATTTATACTCATATGGCTGAGAAAGAACATAAGGGAGTACTGCTTGGAGCACCGATAACGGATGTAAATATGCGACTTGTTTCGGGAAAGGCTCACCTTAAGCATACCGAAGGCGGCGACTTCAGGCAGGCAACATATCGGGCAATACGTCAGGGTCTTATGGAATTGAAAGCTTTGGGTAAGTGTCGTGTTTTGGAACCTTACTACGAATATACGCTTGTAGTACCGTCTGATTGCTTAGGTCGTGCCATGAATGATATCAACAGGATGAGCGGAACTTTTGAAATTGCCGAAAATGATGGTGTAGGTAATATAGCGGTTTTGGTTGGGAAGGCGCCGGTTTCGACGATGAGTGGGTATTTTAATGAGGTGCTTGCCTATTCTAAAGGTGCCGGTCGACTGATGCTTAATGTTTCGTCATATGAAATCTGCCATAATGAAGAAGAACTGATTGCGATGTCTGATTACAATCCGGATGCGGATATTGATAATACTGCAGCTTCGGTATTTTGTTCGCATGGTGCAGGATATACGGTCAGTTGGGATGAGGTTCCAAAATGTATGCATCTTCAGTATGAAAAAACTGATGGGTGATGTTTGAACCAATGCGCTTGTATGAAGATAGATGTTTTTTTCTGTTACCGGTCAGGGAACAAACAGTAATTTACGATTATAAATAAAAGGTAGCATCGCTACCTTTTATTTATAATCTATGATAGTTAAGTTGCTTTCTTTAGACAAATCAATGTATTGATTGTCATAAAGAAGCATAGGTTTTGAAACGTTTGCACGGTTAATCATTACTACCGAGCAGATTCGACCATCACTTAGAAGAAATTCCCTGCCGATAGTCTCTTTGGCAAGCATCTCGGCGAAAATCAAAGAAAGGCTTGAATCAAAAGCACCGTCATTATCTGCTTCCAAGGAGGCAATAATATCAAACGGAGATTCCAGCGAACAATTACTCATTACAGAGTATCGCTTGGAATAGAAACTAATAATCGCAAGTAATTTCGCATATTTGTTGATTCTGTTTGCTATAAGCTGCTGCGGATAGCCTCTGCCATCAAATCTTTCATGGTGCATAAGAGCAGCAAGCTTTACATTTATATCCACAGGAAAATTTTGAATTAAATTGTAACTCAGAATGGGATGCGAATTTAATTCTTCAATTTCGTCCTCTGTGCATGTTTCGTAGGGTTTGTCCAAAAGTTCTTTGGAAATCTTGAATTTTCCAAGATTACTGTATAACGCACTTAGAATAAGTATGTCCCTTTCTTTGTCAGATAATTTAAACCATTTGGAAGTGTATCCGGCAATTATCCCGTTGTTGAGTGCACGTGAGTAAAGATAATCTTCGGAATCGGTATCTATCAAGGCTACTAAATCCAGTATAGAAATAGGACTACCAATAAAAGGTACAAGGATATTGTTTACGACACCAAGGAGTATTGAATTTTTGACAGGTTCATGCTTTTGCGTAAAAAATTCAACAGCCATTTTGTAGGCTGCAAGATTATTGAAATATGAATCTTTAAAGAACTCAAAACTCTTACTATTTAATATTTTCTCATGGTATTCTGTTAGCTTGTTCATATTATTTCCTATAATTTTGCTAATTCATACAACAAATGTACATAAATATATATAAATTAGTATAGAAATCAAAAAACCTATTGTCAACACTTATATGGAGATATACAAAGAATCCCCCTTGTGATACAATTAAAAAGATTTTTTGAATCGGTTGCAGGTGGTGAAATGATTAGGTATATCGATAATCTGTACGTTACAGATAAGCTGGAAAATAAGAAAAACTCAATAATGCGCAAACTCAGACTCGGAATAGGAATGGTTTCGGTTAATGTTATTACGATGGCGTCAAATGAGACGGATGTGTTTGATATTATTCCTGCTGCAATGTTTAAGTCATATAAGCTTCGTCACAGTGATTTGCTTGTGGTTGGTTTGGCAGAAAGCAAGAAAGCTGCATTTTTGCTTGTGGAGAAAATCATTGAAGAACATTTTGAATTAACCGGGAAGTACAGTAATTTGCGTGAGGATTTTCTTGAATTGATGGTTCAAATGCATTACCAAAGGTAACCACGCATGCATTTTTGCTTGTTACTGGTCAGAGACCAAACAGTAACTTTTTTTGCTACCGGTTAAGAGATGACAGTAACGAGAGGACCTTGAATTAAAGGTTTAATTATAGAGAAAGGTTTTGATTAGAAACAGGATGTTTGGTACTATATTAACGGCGTTAAAAATCATTGGAATAGTGTTTGCTGTAATCCCAGGTCTTGTTATTCTTATCATCGGCGTTGTGCTATTTGTGCCGGTCAGATATAAGTTCACGGGCAATAAGGGTGAATCGAAGGATGATTATTTAATTGAAATTAAGGCAAGCTGGCTCCTGCATTTGATTGGTGTTAAGGCTTCTTTTCGAAACGGGAAGCTTGAAAAGAAAATAGGAGTACTTTTCTTTGATCTTGCTAAGGATAAAACAGATAAAGAAAAAAAGGAAGGCAAGAAAAAATCAAAAGATAGAAGGAAAAATAAAGCCGATAAGAAAAAAAAGGTGAAAAAAGCCAAGTGCAGAAAAAAACAAAATAATAAAGATAATAATAAACCGGATTACGTTATGCTTCAATATGACGATTCGAGCGGCGAAATTAAAGAGACGGATGTGAAAAATGATTTAAACGTTGGTAAGCCGGTAAAGGTAAAACCGGATAGCGTTGTTTCGCAAGCTGATGACTTGGAAGGTGATATATCGGTCAGTGTTTCAGATAATAATATTTCGGACTGCAATACTTCCGATGACAATGCTTCGGAAAAGTTAAATGTGGTGATTTCCGAAAAGATTTCCACATTTATTTCCAAAATTGTTTCGGTAGTGAGTAACGGTATTGAAAAAATAAAGAAGATATATGATGACTTTGATTACTATAGGACTGCGTTGCTTGATGATGACAGAAACAGGCGGGCAATTTCCAAAGTAATTGCAAATGTTAAGAAGTTACTCAAGGCGATTATGCCGGGAAAACTAAAAGGTATGGTGGAATTCGGCTTTGACGATCCCGGAAAAACCGGTAAGGTGTTGACTTATGCAGCATGTATTTATCCGTGGATTTTTGATAAGATTCAAATTAAACCTGATTTTGAAAATGAAAAAATGATTTTGCAACTTGAAGGAAAAGGAAGGATATTCCTTATTACACCGATAGTGGTTGCAATCAGAGTATACTTTAATAAAGATGTTAAGCGATTTATTCGTATAATGAAGAAGGAGGAAAAGTAATGGCTGGTAATGGATTTAATGAGGTTGTGGAGTCGATGATG
>JAZLIP010000063.1:0-12913 GCA_045617445.1 Lachnospiraceae bacterium
AATTATCAGCAGGAGCGGCGAGAACAATTACGATAATTTGGATAAACATATCGATGCCGAAGTAGTAGTAAATACAACGCCTGTCGGTATGTATCCTAAGGTAGGGGAAGCACCGATTGAACCGAGAAAATTTCCAAACCTTATCGGAGTGTTGGATGTGATTTACAATCCTTCCAAAACGGAACTCTTGTTACAGGCGGAGAAATTGAATATTTCATGTGAAAACGGATTGTATATGTTAGTGGCTCAGGCTAAGAAAAGCTCGGAAATTTTTACCGGAAAGTCTATTTTGGACAGTGTTATTGATGAGGTTTACCATAAGCTTGAAGCAGATATGAAAAATATCATTTTTATTGGAATGCCGGGAGTAGGTAAAAGTACAATTGCAAAATATTTAGCGGATGATACCGGCAGAGTTGTTGTAGATTCGGATGATGAGATTACAAAGCGATTCGGTAAGACACCTGAAGAAATTATTGTGGGTGATGGGGAAGAAGCTTTCAGAGTTATTGAGGAAGCGGTTTTGCAGGATGTCGGAAAGCAATCCGGTCTGATAATTTCGACAGGTGGTGGTGTTGTTACCAGAGATGGCAACTACGATTCACTTCATCAGAATGGTACAATAATTTGGCTTAAGCGGGATATTTCAAAGCTTAAAAGTAATGGTAGACCTATCTCTAAAATGGTTGGTATTGAGGAATTATATAAAAGGCGCGAGCCTTTGTATAAAAAATTTGCGGATTATATTGTGGAAGTTGGAGAAAATATAGAAGATTCTGTAAACAGAATAATGGATATCATCATTCAGGGATCAAAACAGTAACTAATGGATTTATCCGAACAGAAATAGGGGCATCGTATCGTATGATACGATGCCCCTTTGAAGGGGGTATGCGATACATTTTCTAAATTCCATTCACACAAATGCTGTGCAGATGGTTTAACATTTAGAAAACGAAGCACTAAAATAAATTTGGAATTTCAATGTTGTAGGCTTTAATGTATTGTTCCCACCATGGAATTTCTTCTTCCTCTTTCGTAGCAGGCGGATTGCAAGGCCAATTGCATGGGCATGTAGGGTTGTTGTTGATAGTAACTTCATGCTTATGATGACAATCAAGACACGAATATTTCTGATGTGTAATATTACAAGCATCAGTATACTGCCAAATCAAAACATAACGATGAGGCTGAGGAGCCTGCCCGCCGGCTTTACGACACGAATCACATACACTTCTGTGAGTTCCGTCATCCTGAGCTTCCCAAATCCAATGATGCGAGCAGGAGTTACTGCTACTGCCCGAAGAAGCAACTGTAGCGGTTGCGGTAGGAGTAGGAGCGGGAGTGCTTGTTGCTACTGTGTAAATGTCGCCTGCGCCGTTAAATGCAGCTGCTAAGTGAGATGTAATGGCAAGGCCTGTAGTTGCTTTATAATTAAGGAAGATAGTATCAGGATTAAGCTTAGGATTGTTGAGTGATGCAATACCTGCATTGAATTCAATCGCTCTTGCAGGATCAAACAAAGTTCCCGAACCTCTTCCTTCATAAATACCGTAATTGATGTAATGGTAAAGATAAAGCGACAAATTTGTTCCGTAATATGGTACCAGATCAGGGTTGGCAGCAATGTAATTTGCAACATTAAAATAAGCAAAATCGGCATTCAAACCTTTGGAAACGTAAAGAGAACGGTTGTATGCCATATACTTGAATAAGTATTCCATATTTGTAGGAACTGCGGTGGCAACAAATCTTTCGCCGCATTTAGCACCTGTTGTCATATAATGATTAAACATTGCAGTAGCATCATAGTTACAGGAAAGAGCTACCGAAGGATTAAGCAATCCGTAATTTAGTGCATTAAATTTAGGACTGACCGCTAAGGTACCGTCCAGTGCAAAGGTATTAAGATTCGCTCCGAAAATGAGTGTTACACACAGTAAAGTGGCAATTATAGATTTAGCAATTTTTCTCATGTTGTACCTCCTATGATGTGGGTGGAAAAATTTCATTGATTGAGTTCATTAACTCTATGTATGCATCTGTATCACTTAACTCAGATAAGCTGGCAGCCAATGTACGATAATACCATTCGTGCATGGACTTGTCTTTCTGATGGAAAAAAGTAAATAAGTCATCCCCTATTTGTCGATACACACCCCTCATTGAGCGAATATTTGATAATTTATCGGCAAGCCAAATGATTTTGATATTTATATCTTTGGTACCCGCTATTTCCTTAAGAGAATCTTCTTTACGACGCATCCAGGTTTCTTCTGCCGGTTTGTCTTTGTATTTATTCTCAGTTTCACTCATTACATACCATGCAACCCGTTCACCAAAGATTTCTTCTATTTCGGAATAAACAGTATCTGTATCTTCGATTGTGTCGTGAAGAATTCCGGCAGCAATGACCTCTTCATCAGTTGTCAGTGATGCGATAATCGCACCTACTTCCGCAGGATGAAGAATGTAAGGAGTGTCCGTAATTTTACGGGTTTGTCCTTCGTGCTTGTTAGCGGCAAAAATAATTGCGCTGTTAATAATGTTCATAGCAACCCCCTAAACCGTCTTGGTAGTTACTGACTAATCTCTAATCGGTAACAGTCAATGATATTATATTAAGGTAAATACAACAAATTCGCAACAAAGTTGGTACAAAGTTAGTACATATTTTTCAAAATATATGATATCATATTTGTATGAATAAGATTGATGGGATAATTTCAATAATTATGGTTTTCGTGACGGCGTTTTCTTTTTCAACGTCGTCTTCTTTTGGCGCGCTGGCCACTGTACTTACAATCACGGTGAGTTTTCTTGTATACGAAATTGTTATCAATGCTGCAAACAGTAATCCTTCAATATGTACGGTTGTAAATGTTACGATTGGATTTGTTTTCGGGTTGTCGCTTACGGTGATTTTTAATATTAATTCAGGGGGCTTGTCGGCACTGATTTGTTTTCTTTGTATGGTGTATAAGTATTTTTGCGCGGAGGCATCGAGCGTGCGTAAAAGCGTATCTAGAAATTTCTTCGTAATCACCGTTAATGGATTGCTGTATGCATCCATGTTTACAATAATATTGTGCATGATTTGCCATGAAACTACTGTACTTTATGTAATGTTATATGTGGCAAGTTTTCTGTTCTTTTTCTTCTGCTATTTTTCAATGAAGAGTATGCGTAAAAAAGAGAAAGTCACCTACGGTAAAGGGGGTACGGTTAAAAAAGATTGGAATCATATAACGAAGCGATTCTCAAATTACTTAAAGGAAGCGAAGGAACAGGTAAAGGATAATGTGGATGATTCTGTTTCTTTCTTGGATAAATGTGTATGGATTGTTAAACAGAAATTGATGCCAAGGAATCAGAGTGTTAAAGCCAAAGAAGAATATATTAAAATCAAAGCGCAGATTCAGGAAGCAAGGACGAAGCTTACGTTTATAAGTGATACGGAGAGGTTTACAGTAAGCGAGGAAGAATTATATTTAAAGATAAATGAAGATATCAGAGTTTTGTCGGAAGATTTCAGAACAAAGGGAAGTATTTCCTATCTGGAATATGAAACAAGACTTCTTGAAATAAGTAATTCCATTGAAAGATTAAGAAATGCTATCAAGGTTCGCAAGGTTCGTGATAGGGAAGATGAATTCCTAAGGAAAGAAGGCGAAAAAGAAAAGCAGCAACAGGACGAGGCTGCAAAGCGTGCAAGAGAAGCAAGAGAACGACGCGAGAGGGAAAGAGAGCAGGAACAAAGGGAAAAAGAGCGACGAGAACGGGAGGAGAGAGAGTCAAATAAGAAAAATTCCGAATACGGAGAAGATAGAAAGAATCAGGAAAAACAGACAGGTGAAAGACAAAAGGAAAGCAAAAAAACCGGAGGAGAAACGGTGTATTTTAAAGGTTGTACCACTCAGGATGAATTGGCTCTGCGTTACAAGAAATTGTGTTTAATTTATCATCCTGATTCTTCAAACGGTGATGCGGATACTTATATGGAAATTAAAGAAGAATATTTGCGTTTGAAGAAAAGATTGCCGTAAATATTATAGTCTCGGAGTTTTTGCCCTGGCATTATTTATATGATATAATAAACTGATATGTTTGGGGAAACATAGTATTGGGGGATGTAGGAGAAAATATGTGGCGTAGAATTAAGTTTAAGGGACAAATTGGTACCTATGTGCAATGGCCGTTGAGATTTTCGGCACTTATAATTGTTTTTAACATCCTTATGTATTTTGTGGATATTAAGGCCGGATTTATTACATCTGCTTTTGCTGTGGTTTATATTGCGGTTGCTCTATTTCTTTATTTTAGAAACCGGGGAATGGTAATCGGTGAGCTTGTTTCTTTTGCAACAAGTTACGGTCAGGTTCAGAAACAGTTGCTTAGAGAGTTGGAGATTCCCTACGCCTTACTTGATGAGAATGGTAAAATCGTTTGGTCAAACGATTCCTTTGAACATACATTCTCGATTGGTAGGAATTATCGCAAAACGATTATGTCATTGCTGCCAAATCTGAACAAATCACATCTTCCTACCGAAGAAAACGAAACAGAAGTGATTATTACTCACGATGATCGGGTGTACCGAATATGCCTTAAGAAAGTTCCTATGGAAGCTATGGTTGCAGAATCGGAAATGATTGATAGCTCTGATTTTGACAGCTATCTTATAGCTATCTTTATGTTTGATGAAACGGACATCAACAGATTGATTAAGGAAAATGATGATGCGAAATTAGCCGTTGCTCTTGTATATATCGACAATTTTGATGAAGCTTTGTCGAGTATAGAGGAAGTCAGACGTTCGTTGCTCGTTGCCCTTATTGATAGAAAAATCAACAAGTTTATGGCATCCTATGACGGTCTTGTAAAGAAGCTTGAGAAAGATAAGTATCTGATTATAATGCAGAAGCAGAGTCTCATGAGAATTCGAGAGAACAAATTTGCATTGCTTGAGGATGTCAAAACCGTAAATGTTGGAAATGAGATGTCGATAACGCTAAGTATCGGTGTCGGTCTTGAAGCCGGTTCCTACAACAAGAACTACGAATATGCAAGAACCTGTATTGATTTGGCACTTGGTCGTGGCGGTGATCAGGCAATAGTCAAGCGAGGTGAAAATATCGAGTATTTTGGCGGTAAGACTCAGAAAAGTGAAAGAACCACTAGAGTTAAAGCACGTGTTAAGGCGCATGCCCTTCGGGAAATTATTGAAAGTACGGATAAGATTATTGTTATGGGTCACAAGATTCTTGATGTGGATGCGTTTGGTGCGGCGGTTGGAATTTACCGAGCTGCCAAAACCTACGGTAAAAAGGTTCATATTCTTGTGAATGAAGTTACTACATCCATAAGACCTCTTATGGAAGGCATGTTGGCAACTAAGGGGTATGATGAGGATTTATTCCTTAATAATATAAAGGCATTGGAAGCAGCAGATCAGAATACGGTTCTGATAGTTGTTGATGTTAACAAACCAAGTATTACCGAATGTACTGATTTGATTAGCAGATGCAAAACAATAGTTGTGCTTGATCATCATCGTCAGGGTTCCGAGAGAATTGATAATGCAACGCTCTCATATATTGAACCGTATGCGTCATCTACCTCGGAAATGGTTGCGGAGATTCTGCAGTATATAAGCGAAGATATTAAACTTAAGTCTATAGAGGCTGATTGTATTTATTCCGGAATTATGATTGATACAAACAATTTCATGACGAAAACCGGTGTCAGAACCTTTGAGGCTGCAGCATATTTAAGACGTAACGGTGCTGATGTGCTTAGGGTTCGTAAATTATTCAGAGATGATATGGACGGTTATCGCGCCAAGACGGAGGCTGTTAAGAATGTTGAAGTATTCAAGAATGCCTTTGCGATATCCTTGTTTGAGCCTCATGATGTAGATTCACCGACAATTATTGGTGCGCAGGCAGCTAATGAACTGCTGAATATTGCCGGTATTAAAGCATCCTTTGTACTTACCGATTACGCAGGAAAAATCTATATTTCCGCACGTTCTATCGATGAGGTTAATGTACAGCTTATTATGGAAAAAATGGGCGGCGGCGGCCATATTAATATGGCAGGTGCACAGCTTGAAAATACGACGCTTCTTGATGCAAGAGAGCGTCTTATGGAAGAAATAGACAATATGTTGGAGGAAGGTGAAATATAATGAAGGTAATTTTACTTGCAGATGTTAAATCTTTGGGAAAAAAGGGAGAAATTGTTGAAGTGTCCGATGGATATGCCAAGAATTTTCTTTTTACAAAAAAGCTTGGTGTGGAAGCTAACAGTAAGAATTTGAACGATCTCAAATTGCAGAAGGCAAATGATGAAAAGGTTGCCAAGCAGAATTTGGATGATGCCAAGGCAATGGCTGAGTTACTTGAAACGAAGACGGTTGTTGTAAAGCTCAAGAGTGGAGAAGGCGGTAAGACATTTGGATCTGTTTCAAGCAAAGAAATTGCTGAAGAGGCTAAGAAACAGCACAATATTGATATTGATAAGAAAAAAATCATAATTAACGACCCGATTAAGAGTCTTGGTGTATATGAAGTAACAATCAAATTGCATCAGAAAGTTAACGGAATATTGAAGGTTAAAGTTGAGGAAGCATAGTTTACGAAGGAGCTTGTTATGAATGAGGCGGTAGTTAAGAGAATATTGCCGCATAGTACAGAGGCGGAGCAATCTGTAATAGGAAGTATGCTGATGGATAAGGATGCGATTGTTACTGCATCTGAAATGCTTAGTAAAGATGATTTCTATGAGAATCAATACGGGATTCTTTTTGGGGCTATGGTTGACCTTTTTAATGCAGCTAAGCCTGTTGATCTTGTTACACTTCAGAATCATCTTAGGGATATGGATGTTCCCGAAGAAATCAGTAGCATGGAATATATTCGGGATCTTCTGCAAATGGTGCCTACTTCGGCAAATGTTAAATACTATGCCAATATAGTCAGTGAGAAAGCTATACTAAGAAGGCTGATTAAAACTAATAATGAAATAAACGAACTCTGCTATAATCCGACCGAATCAACGGAGGAAATACTTGCTGATACAGAAAAGCGTGTTTTTGAAATTGTGCAGAGAACTTCAAATGACAATTATGTGCCTATTAAGGATGTTGTTGTAAATGCTCTTGAGCATATCAGTGTTGTGTCTCAAAATCGAGGAAATGTTACGGGAATTGCAACCGGGTTTACAGATCTTGATTACAAGACAGCAGGACTGCAACCTTCTGATTTGGTGCTTATTGCGGCACGTCCTTCTATGGGAAAGACAGCGTTTGTTCTTAACGTGGCGCAGCATATTTGCTTTAAATTGAATCAATGCGCAGCAATATTTTCGCTGGAAATGTCAAAGGAGCAATTGGTTAATCGTCTTCTTTCTCTGGAGTCCAGAGTTGATGCGCAGG
Organism: Lachnospiraceae bacterium; assembly: GCA_045617445.1. Lineage (GTDB taxonomy): Bacteria > Bacillota > Clostridia > Lachnospirales > Lachnospiraceae > UBA2868. The sequence goes on from JAZLIP010000063.1 coordinate 7,439, forward strand.
CAATAAGAACCGGTTCGATGTCGGATGTGGATTGGGATAATCTTATTGAAGGCGCAGGCATTATTGCCAAGTCAAAGCTTATCATTGATGATACGCCGGGTATAAGTATTGGCGAACTTCGATCAAAGTGTCGAAAGTATAAGCAGGAGTTTGGACTTTCGATCATTATCATAGATTATTTGCAACTTATGACGGGAAACGGTCATTCGGAATCAAGACAGAATGAAATTTCGGAAATATCACGTTCACTTAAGGCTTTGGCAAGGGAGCTTCATGTGCCGGTTGTGGCGCTGTCACAGTTGTCACGTGCGGTTGAGAAGCGAGACGATCACAGACCTATGCTTTCCGATCTTCGTGAATCGGGTGCGATTGAGCAGGATGCCGATGTTGTAATGTTTCTTTATCGTGATGATTACTACAATAAGGAGTCTGAGAAGAAGGGAATTTCTGAGGTGATTATTGCTAAGCAAAGAAATGGTCCGATTGGAACAGTAGAGCTTGTATGGTTTCCTGAGTATACAAAGTTTGCCAATAAAGCCAAGGATTAAGTCTTAAATCATTTGGAGACAAATATGGATGATTTTATACTTGCTTGTACTAACAATCCATTTATGATAATTTGGCTTGCCGTAATTGCAATATTGTTAGTGGTGTTGATTTTTACCAGGAACCGAAGACATCCTGTTAATGATTACGATGAACTTGATGGTCATGAATTTGAATACTATTGTGCTAACCTGCTTAAAGACAGGGGATTTGTAGATGTTTCCATTACCAAGGGTAGCGGTGATTTCGGAGTGGATATTCTTGCCGAAAAGGATGGAGTGACTTATGCAATACAATGTAAGAAATATGATAAACCTGTGGGTGTAAGAGCAATCGAAGAAGTCTATATGGGACGGGATTACTACGATAGAATGGTAGGAGCAGTGCTTACAAATCAATATTTTACTGCTCCGGCGGTTGCGGCTGCAAGTAAGCTTCATATTTTGTTATGGGATGGTGGTTATTTGCAAAGTATGGTAGAAGAATCGTATATAAAATAAATAATCTCAGCCGGAATCGGTTCGCAGGATGTGCAAGCGAAATTTTGAATAAAGGTATATGTAGTTTAAATGCATTTATACCCGAAGTGGCTAAAAACAGAAAAGATATAGTAGGCACAAAAGCAGTACTGTTCATTGGAAATATAAAGGAACAAGTATAAAGAAATAAAAATAAAAAAGAAATATAGAAAATATAAAAACAAGAGGTAGTACTTTACAAGGCTACCTCTTGTTTACTAAGGCTGTTTTTGCAGCCTCGTCTTCAGTTATTTATGAAACATAATTTACGTGATTATTCTGCTTCAATAGCGCCAACAGGGCAAGCTCCAGCACATGAGCCACAGCTAACACACTTGTTCTCATCAATTTCGAACTTTCCTGAACCTGCTGCAATAGCGCCAACAGGACACTGTCCTTCGCATGTTCCACAACTGATACATGAATCTGAAATTACATATGCCATAATATAATGCCTCCTTAAATAATATCAATTGTCATCGACAACATAGATATTTTAATATAATTCAAATAAATATACAAGTAAAATAGTAATCATGAGTATATACTTTTTATTTTAGCGATGCTCGACGTTTCCTGATTCCGTCAAGAATTACCTCTTTCTTCTTAAGGACTTCTGTTTTATCCATTGCAGGAGTATCTTTAAGAGGGTATTCGTAACCGAGTTTTTCATATTTTACGACGCCCATTGTATGGTATGGCAATACATCCAGAGCCTTTAGGTTGCGTAAACCGCCAATAAAGAAGCCAAGCTTGAATAAATAATTATCATCGTCTGTAATGCCGGGAACAACAACATGTCTGATCCAAACATCAACATCTGTTGTATCAAGATATTCGGCAAAAGCGAGAATGCCGTCGTTTGGTTGCGAGGTAAGCTCCTTATGTTTCTGCGGATCGATGTGTTTAATATCAAGCATTACAAGATTAGTTAATTTCATTAACTTGTCAAGCTTCTCGATATACTCTGTGTTTTCCGGTTTATAGGCAATGCCGGATGTGTCAATACAGGTGTGTACATTATCCTTTTTGGCCAGTGTAAACAAATCAATCAGAAAATCAATCTGCATTAAAGGTTCACCGCCTGTTACGGTAATACCACCGGTTCTGTAGAATGGTTCGTTACGTTTAAATTGCGCGTAAACCTCTTCAGGCGTCATTTCGGTACCACCTACCATTGCCCATGTATCCGGGTTGTGACAGTAAAGGCAACGCATAGGACAACCCTGTACGAATACGACAAAACGTGTACCCGGACCGTCAACTGTTCCAAATGATTCTAGTGAGTGTATTCTTCCGTTCATTATATCCTCCGCTGTTTTAATGTATTTTACCATTGTATCATATGATACTTACGAAGCACTTCGTTTGTTCGAAACTCGCGTAATTCTACAAGTTACTGTTCAGTCCCTGACCGGTAGCAGGCATGCTAAATTACCTTTGGTAATACATTTGCTACTTATACAAACATTTGAAATTCGCTAAAATCTCGAAGACGGGGAATTCGGCTATTTCGCATGTTTTAATCTACTACCGAATAGTGATGATAAAACACATAGTTAATGAAATGTGCTATCCTGATGATTATTACATATAACAAAGCTTTTCGCAATATTTTATCTCAGTGAGAGAAGCCATCACTTATATAAGTGCATTGGTTATTGATTATCTTGCGTAAAATGGTTAAGATATAGAAATAAACCTTGAGATACTCTTGATAGATGACGTAGGAGGTTTGAAAATAAATTTTCAAATTGTATTGATGATTTCAAATCTGCAAACAGTTTGAAAATATTGGTTACTATTTAGTGATTGGTGGAACACTTGCTGTTCCCGCCGTAAGAACATGATTCGATAGCAAAATGCATTACCGAATGTATTTTAGTATGCATTCTGCATGTTAGCGGTCAGGACTGAACAGTAACAATTATTGTTACCGGTCAGGAATTGAACAGTAACAAATCATTTGGAGGTAGTTATGAAGAATAAAATACTTGCGATGTTATTGATTTTCCCGTTGATATTTACAAGTGCTTGCAGTAGCACAAATGATTTGAATGCTGATGGTGCTGAGTCGTCTGCAGATGTTACAAATCAGCAGGAAGAGATTGATAACACAGCGAACGATGAAAAAAAGGATGCTGCAGATTCGGAAGAGAGTGAAGAAATTAAGGAAGAGGAATCCAATGCTTCGGTAGAAAAAGCTACTAAGGAATTATATATGTCATTTCTTAAAGATGAAATCACCTGTGTATGTAACTGTGATGATATTGGTATGATGCGTATCGGAAATAAGTATTCATATTCGGAAATTATTAAATTTATTAACATGAGTATAGAAAACGATGGTGATTTTGACGTTTCAAGTGCCGGTTACGCATTTCTTGATTGTGGCGATGACGGAACTACTGAGATGGCTGTCAAAATTGTTTCATCAAGTAATTATGATGAATATTCAAAATATCTTATTTTGGATTGTGTGGATGGAGAAGTAAGGCTTATCGCCTCAGCGGAAGGCTACTACAGAACAACAGTAACAATTAATGAATACGGATTAATGTCTGTTGGCGGAAGTAATGGAGCAAGTGCCTACGGGTATAAACATTACTTTATAAATGCTGATGGTGAAAAAGAACTTCTGTATGATTCATCTGTTGAAACGAACTGCTCAATGGCCGTAATTCCTTCTTACTATATTGATGATGAATTTATGCCGGCAGATTATCCTGATGCCTTATATACAGAGGAAGGTGCTAATCCGGTTTATGTAGAGGCTGTTACCTTTGAGGAGTATGATAGTGATTTCGATGATGCTAAATATCGGGAATATCTTGCAAGTCATTTCTTCTGCTTCTATGATGAACATGACAAATACGTAGAACCTGCTAAGGAATATAAAGATATATATGATAAGCATGGTATTAAATACTATGGACCGAGCGATCTTGAAGATTTGATTGTTGCACATGAAGAAGAAATGGGTGTAACGGAAAAAATCAGGAATGCCAAAGAACTTGTTTTTGAAGATCTTTCGGAACTTGGAATAGGTGAATATGCTGTACGTGCTACAAATCTTCAAGAGTTGGTAAATATGTTTGCCGGTAACTGGCTGTATCAAAATATTAATGTTAATTCAGACGTAAGTGATATTTATCTTGAAATTGACGAAAGTGCGGATTTTAAACTGGATGTCAATTATAAGGACAAATATGTTGCTCCGGGCTACGTACGTGGGCATATCAAATTTGAAACTTATGAAGATTACGCCTATGTTCCTGACTGTTATGTTTTCTATATTGAAGATAGCAATATTGATCAAATATCGGGCTTGACTGCCCTTGGTGATTACAGCCTGGATTCATGCAAAGTCAAAGGTGAGAAGGTTACTATGACTCTGAATCAGCTTAATAACGGGGACACATTGTTTACTATATTGTGCGATGATTTTCAGCCGGTATTTGAAAAGGAAAACAAAAAAGCAGATTCACACTCGATATATGAGAAATTTGCAAATTACAGTGAAAATTACTACTATAATGAATATTATGTTGATGATAAGTCCTATAAGGGCGTAAAGCTCGTAGAAAAGAGTGTTAAAGAGAACGGTATAACAGATGAGCTTGAATGGTTTGATTCGCTTTCAGAAGTGCTACCGGGTAAATCATATAACGATGGTGTATATAAATATGAATTGAAGGGTACGGAAGGCTACGGAACCAATACCAAATTAAGCATTTATGATTTGGCATCGAATGAATTGCAATATACCTTTGATTTTAATGATTTTGTTAAAGCCGAAGGGTATGAGAATTCCGATTATGTTGACAGAAGCATTTGCTATGCACTGATTGATAAAAGTACACTCTATGTTAATTTGTTCCATAATACCTATTCGTCATCATGTCCGTTGAATGGGTATATAATTGCTATAGATCTTGAGTCTATGACCTTAAAATGGAAATCTGAGCCATTGGTATCAAATAGTCGGGATTTTGTTATTGTCGGAGACTCATTGATATGCGGCTACGGATTTACGGCGGAAGACCATTACATTTCTGTTTTGGATATAGATAATGGTAAGGTAATGGATTCGGTTAAGATAAAAAAGAGTCCTGAATATTTTGTCGTTAAGGATGACATATTATATGTAAGGACTTACAGCTACGATTATGAGTACAGTTTAAAGAAATAGGTTTAAAACGCTAAGTTTAAGCAATCCGTTTAAAGCATTAAGTTTAAGCAAACGGTTTAAAGAATGGGTTTAAAACAAAATAAGTAACTATTCAGAGCCATGCAAAACTGCTCAAAATATTTTGCTTGCAAAGAATATTATGAGCAGTTTTATATGGCGAAGTAACAACATGAGCAAAAGAAAAGCCTTGAAAAGGCGATTTTGCGAATGGTGTTCTGA
>JAZLIP010000064.1:0-15010 GCA_045617445.1 Lachnospiraceae bacterium
TATTCAGAGCCATGCAAAACTGCTCAAAATATTTTGCTTGCAAAGAATATTATGAGCAGTTTTATATGGCGAAGTAACAACATGAGCAAAAGAAAAGCCTTGAAAAGGCGATTTTGCGAATGGTGTTCTGAATAGTTACAAGTATTTATAATATTTTGCTGGACAAAAGGAATCCAAATTGGCAATATTTGAGCTGCGAGTTCGCAGCTCTTTTTGCATTTTTTAATGATTAACTTTTACAAAGCTGTGTAATTGTGTAGAATATTAAATGTGACGATAATGAAAATTAAATTGATATATATGAAAGGCTGGTTTGTATGGCATTTGTTCATCTTCATACCCATACGGAATTCTCACTCCTTGATGGGTCGAATAAGATAAAAGAATATGTAAAACGCGTTAAAGAATTGAACATGAATGCAGCGGCAATTACAGATCATGGTGTGATGTATGGTTGTATTGATTTCTATAGAGCGGCCAATGCCGAGGGAATTAAGCCGATTATCGGGTGCGAAGTTTATGTGTCTCCGGGCTCGCGATTTGACAGAGAATTGACGGGTGGTGATGAGAGATACTATCATTTGATTTTGCTTGCCGAAAATAATACAGGATATGCCAATTTGTTAAAAATCGTAAGCCGTGGATTTACGGAGGGATTCTACTATAAGCCAAGAATTGATTTTGAAGTGCTTGAGAAATACCATGAGGGAATAATCTGCCTTTCGGCATGTCTTGCGGGTGAAGTTCAGAAATATCTTGATAAGGGCATGTATGGAGAGGCTTGCAATGCTGCTCGTAAATATAGAGATTGCTTTGGAAAGGGTAATTACTTTCTGGAATTGCAGGATCATGGAATTCCTGAACAGAGAAATGTTAATGCAGGATTAATGCGAATGAGTAAGGAACTTGATATCCCGCTTGTTGCGACAAATGATGTTCATTATACATATGCATCGGATATGGAAAGTCATGACGTATTGCTATGTATTCAGACCGGTAAAAAGGTTGCAGATGAAGACAGGCTTCGCTATGAGGGTGGACAGTTCTATGTTAAATCAGAGGAAGAGATGAGAAGTCTCTTTCCATATGCCCTTGAGGCGATTGATAATACGCAAAAAATTGCAGACAGGTGTAATGTTACCATAGAATTTGGTTCATATAAGCTTCCACATTTTGAAGTGCCGGAAGGATATACAAGTTATGATTACTTGAAACAATTATGTTTTGAGGGACTTGCGAAAAGATATCCTGATTACGGTGAGGAACTTGTAAAACGTTTGGAATATGAACTGGAAACAATCAGCAGCATGGGATTTGTTGATTACTTCCTTATTGTATGGGACTTTATTAATTACGCCAAAACCAATGGCATTGCGGTTGGTCCGGGGCGTGGTTCGGCGGCAGGAAGTGTCGTTTCGTATTGCCTTGAAATCACAAATATTGACCCCATAAGATATAATCTTTTGTTTGAACGATTTTTGAATCCCGAACGTGTTACTATGCCTGATATTGATATTGATTTCTGTGTGAATCACAGGCAGGATGTTATTGATTATGTTACGCAAAAGTACGGGCAGGAGAAAGTTGTACAGATTGTGACTTTTGGTACAATGGCTGCTAAAGGTGTAATCAGAGATGTCGGTCGTGCATTGGATTTGCCGTATTCGTACTGTGATATGGTTGCAAAGCTTGTCCCTAATGAACTTAATATTACTTTGGAAAAAGCACTTTCGTATGGCGGTGAACTGAGGGCACTTTACGATTCGGATGAACAGGCGAAATTGCTTATTAATATGTGTATGAGGCTTGAGGGTTTGCCGAGACATACATCGATGCATGCTGCCGGCGTCGTAATATGTCCTGAGGCAGCAGATGAGTATGTGCCATTATCAAGGGCATCGGATGGTACAATTACTACCCAGTATATAATGACAACTTTGGAAGAACTGGGACTTCTTAAAATGGACTTTTTGGGTCTGAGAACACTTACTGTAATTCAGAATGCGGCAAGACTTGCTTCGGAAACTGCCGGAAGTGAAATTAATATGGATTGTATTGATTATGATGACAAGGCCGTATTTGATTCTATAGGAACGGGTAAAACAGATGGTATTTTTCAGCTTGAGAGCGGCGGAATGAAGGGATTTATGAAGGAACTTAAGCCAAGAAGCATGGAAGATATTATTGCCGGTATTTCGCTTTATCGTCCGGGACCTATGGATTTTATTCCACAATATATTAAAGGTAAGAATTCTACCGGGCCGATTGAGTATGAATGTCCTGAACTTGAGCCGATATTGGCACCGACTTACGGGTGTATTGTATACCAGGAACAGGTAATGCAGATTGTTCGTAATCTTGGCGGGTACACACTTGGACGAAGCGATCTCGTCAGACGTGCCATGTCCAAGAAAAAACAGCATGTAATGGAGACGGAGCGTAAGAATTTCGTTTACGGAAACGAAGAGGAAAATGTACCGGGTTGTGTTGCAATAGGAATTAAGGAGGAAGTTGCGAATCATATTTATGATGAAATGATGGATTTTGCAAAGTATGCTTTTAATAAGTCGCATGCAGCGGCTTATGCTGTGGTGGCATATCAAACGGCGTGGCTTAAATACTACTATCCGGTTGAGTTTATGGCGGCTCTTATGACTTCGGTAATTGAGAATTCCGGTAAGGTTGCTTTCTATATATATTCCTGTAAAGCCATGGATATTGAAATTATGCCTCCGGATATTAATGAAGGCTACGCGGGATTTTCTGTGTGTGGAAATAAAATCAGGTACGGACTTGCATCTATTAAAGGCATAGGTTGGCCGATAATTGAATCTATCGTTAAGGAACGTGAAGCAAATGGGAAATTCGTGAGCCTTAAAGATTTTATAGACAGGATGAGCGGAAAGGATATAAATAAGCGGAATGTAGAAAATCTTATCAAGTCGGGTGCGTTTGACGGACTCGGTGGAACGAGAAAACAGTTTATGATGGTCTACAATCAAGTAATGGATTCTGTTGCCAAAGATAGGAAAAATAATCTTGACGGTCAAATGTCGTTGTTTGATTTTATGAATGATGAAGATAAGGCAGACTATGAAATGAAATTGCCAAACGTTGGGGAATATGAGAAAGAAGACAAGCTTGCTTTTGAAAAAGAAATATTGGGAATATATGTAAGCGGTCATCCTTTGCAGGAATTTGAAACGATGTGGCGTAAGAATGTGAGCAACTTTACGATTGATTTCATTTATGATGAAGAAACACAATCAACAAAGGTTAAGGATGGGGCTAAGACAACAATTGGCGGAATCATTGAAACAATTAATATTAAATACACCAAACGTGGCGAAACTATGGCATTTCTTACACTTGAAGATTTGTTGGGTACGGTCGAAGTTATAGTGTGGCCAAAGGATTATGCCAAGAATCTTCAATATATAAAAGAAAATGAGAAGGTATTTATAAAAGGTAGGGTAAACTCTGAGGAGGAAAAGGATGCTAAATTAATATGCGAGCAGATTATTCCTTTTGGTAAAATTCCAAGACAGCTATGGATTAAGTTTGAAGATCTTGAGAAGTTTAACACCAAGGAGGAAGAAGTTTATAAAGTTATTGCCGATTCTGATGGAAAGGATGAAGTTGTGATTTTTGTTCAGAAGGAGAAATTGTATAAGCATCTTCCAATGAGTAAGAGCGTAAATGCATCAGATAAGGTTCTGATTGAAAAAATGGGTGAAATATTCGGAATTGACAATGTGAAGATTGTATAAAACAAAATGAGGGAATGTTATTTGTCAGGGACTGAACAGTAACGGGAGAATAGTGATTGTTGATTGAAAAGTCTGACAAAAAAAGGTAAAATATATATGTTGTCGGGTAGCTGATTGAAATAAACAGAAAACGGGTGTAATAGGTTTAACTCGATATGGAGGCAAATTATGACTAAAGAGGTTAAGACAATAGGTGTGCTTACAAGCGGTGGTGATGCACCGGGCATGAATGCGGCAATCAGTGCGGTTGTAAGACGCGCTATTGCAAATGGTAAAAAGGTTGTAGGAATTCAGAAGGGCTATCAGGGACTTTTGAATGAGGAAATTAATGAAATGTCTCCGAGGGATGTGTCGGATATAATACAAAAGGGCGGTACGATTCTGCGAACTGCCCGTTGCGAAGAGTTTAAAACTTCGGAAGGTCAGGATTTGGGAGCAGAAATTTGCAGAAAGCATGGAATTGACGGTTTGGTGGTAATTGGTGGCGATGGTTCCTATCGTGGTGCTCAGGCGCTTGCTTCCAGAGGCATTAATACTATCGGAATCCCGGGAACAATTGATCTTGATATAGCCTGCTCCGATTATACAATCGGTTTTGATACGGCAGTTAATACCGCAATGGCGGCAATTGATAAGGTGCGTGATACGTCATCTTCCCATGAGAGATGCTCTATTGTTGAGGTTATGGGAAGAAATGCGGGATATATTGCTTTGTGGTGCGGTGTTGCATCAGGTGCGGAGGATATTTTGATTCCTGAGAAATATGAATTTAAAGAGCAGGATATTATTAACAATATCATCGCAAACCGTAAGAGAGGTAAGACGCATCATTTGATAATTAATGCAGAAGGAATCGGTCATTCGACTTCAATGGCAAGACGTATCGAAGCTGCAACCGGCGTTGAAACCCGTGCGACGATTTTGGGGTATATGCAACGTGGTGGTTCACCAACCTGTAAAGACAGATATTACGGTTCCATGATGGGAGCTTATGCGGCAGACTTGTTGTGCCAAGGGCAAACCAATCGTGTAGTAGGGTATAGGCATGGTGAGTATTGCGATTTTGATATCGATGAGGCACTTGCAATGCAGAAAGAAATTTCCGAATATGAATATGAGGTAACAAAATCTTTGTCAATATGATAACAAGCACTTCGAACAGTAAAGTTAAAAATGTTATGCATTTGAATACGTCAAGTAAGGCGCGTCGTGAACAGAAATTATTCGTTGTTGAAGGAATAAAAATGTTCATGGAAGCGCCTTCTTGTAGTGTGGCGGAAGTTTTTGTGTCAGAAGAATACATTGACAGACTTCAAAACACAAATAACGGAAATAAGAGAAATAAGGCGGTACTTGATAAACTAAATGAAGTTGGATATGAAATTGTATCCGACGAATGCTTTAAGAAGATGTCTGATACCGTAACGCCACAGGGCGTTTTGAGTGTAATCCGGAAAAAAGAGTATGATTTGGGTGAATTGATCAATAAAAAGGAACGGCTAAGGATTCTGATACTTGATGGTATTCAGGATCCGGGAAATCTTGGGACAATGGTGCGGACTGCTGAGGGAGCCGGTTATGATTTGGTATTGGCAAGCAGTAATACGGTAGATATTTACAATCCCAAGGTAATTCGTTCAACAATGGGTTCTATATATCGTGTGCCGATGGTTTATGTTACAGATTTGGTAAAGGAAATAAACCAATTGAAAGCTGTCGGTGTTAAGCTTTACGCTGCACATCTTAAGGGTAGAAACAATTACTACGATGAATTTTATGATGATAAAACAGGAATTATGATTGGCAATGAAGGAAACGGTTTGAGTGATGAAATTGCAAATATGTCGGATGTTTACATTAAAATTCCGATGGCAGGACAAGTAGAATCACTTAATGCTTCTGTTGCTGCAGCGATTTTGATGTATGAAAGTGTAAAATAAGTTACTGTTCAGTCTCAGAACAGTAACAAAAATAAACAGTATGGAGGATTAGTGCGAAATGAAAATTGGATTTATCGGACTTGGAAACATGGGAACAGCAATGATTGGAGGAATAATCAAGCAGAAAATGGTAGAACCATCGGATATTCTCGGAGCTGATTTTAGTGGTGTAAGAACGGATGCTGTTGCCAAGGAATACGGAATCAAGGGACTTGCTTCAAACATTGAAGTTGCAAGAAGTGTTGATATTCTTGTTACTTCCGTGAAACCTCAAGTGTATGAAAGCGTAATTGAAGAAATCAAAGATTTTATTAATGACAATACAGTAATTGTTTCGATTGCGCCCGGAAAGACGATTGATTGGTTAACGGAGCGTTACGAGAGAAGCGAGGTTATTAAGATTGTGAGGTGTATGCCAAATACTCCTGCTTTGGTGGCGGAAGGTTGTACAGGTGTGTGTCGAAATGAAAATGTAACTGATAAAGAATTTGAAACGGTACTTAAATTGCTTGGAAGCTTTGGTAAGGCTTATGAGGTTCTTGAAAGTCAGATGGATGCGGTAGTTGCCGTCAGTGGAAGCTCACCGGCATATGTATTCATGCTTATTGAGGCTATGGCAGATGGAGCGGTTGCGGAAGGTCTTCCGAGAAAAATTGCTTACGAGATGGCTGCACAGGCTGTGCTTGGCAGCGCAAAGATGGTACTTGATACAGGAAAGCATCCGGGGGAATTAAAGGATATGGTTTGCTCGCCGGCCGGAACAACGATAGATGCGGTTGCTGTTTTGGAAAATATGGGATTCAGGGCATCGGTTATCGAAGCTGAGCGAGTTTGCGCCGATAAATCAAGAAGTATGTAAGGTGTATATTTAGTATAGTTTTTTTGGTAGAATGTTACAAAAATGTTGCGAAAATTTGACAAACAGAAATTCCTTTGTTAGAATGGCACATGTGGCTCATGAATGTAATAAATTTGTAACAATTGTGTGCTAAAAGTGAAGGAGATTAATATGAAAAACAAAATGCATGCTTGTTTGGTGGCATTTTTGGCTGTTACAACAGTTGCTACCACAACTATGGGGAGTATGCAGTATGTTTTCGCTTCGGAAAAGACTAGTACTAAGACAACTACAGGTCGAAGTGTTAAGACAGCTGAGATCGATATTTGTATTGGAGAAGGTGACAATGATATCGATTGCAGAGGTGGCAATTCAATTGATATAGAGATTGGAGAGTCATCAAAAAAAAGCAGTTCGGAAAAAACCGACTTAAGTGGTGAGGTTGCAGGTATAGCTTACAGCAAACTTGCAATGGCTAATGTTGATGTGGCAGTTAATGTACGGGAAAAGGCCACAGAGGATTCGGAAATTCTCGGTAAGTTGTACACAGAGTGTGCCGGGGAAATACTGGAGAAGGGATCCGAATGGACAAAGATAAAAACAGGAAAACTCAGCGGTTGGGTTAGGAATGATTATTTATTATTTGGAGCTGATGCCAAGAAATTGGCCGATTCGGTAGTAGAGAAGGTTGCAGTTTCCATGACTTCCTGCCTGCGTGTCAGAAAAGATCCGAGTCAGGATGCATCTGTTCTAGATTTGCTTGCGGAAGGTGACGAGATTAAAGTAGTAAAGGAACTTGGCGATTGGGTATCTGTTGAGTTTGCAGATGGCACTATTGGATATGTGTCAAGTGAATATGTTAATGTTACGGATGAAATCGGTAAGGGTGAAACGATGGAATCCATTAATGCCAGAGAAGAGGCTCTCCGTAAGGAGAAGGAAGCGGCTGCTAAACAGCAGAAGAAGGAATCGAAGTCTTCAGGATCTTCGGGTTCTTCCAAAGCGTCTTCAGGTTCTTCAACAGGTTCGGCTTCGGCTGCAGGTTACGATGATGTGACTTTACTTGCTGCCCTTATTCAGAGTGAAGCCGGAAATGAATCATTTGAAGGTCAGGTATCAGTTGGAGCGGTTGTAATGAATCGTCTTCGTTCGGGAAGATATGGTAGTTCTTTGTATTCGGTAATTTATGCAAAAGGACAGTTTTCACCGGCAGGAAGCGGTAAGGTTGCTGAGATATGTGCAAAAGGACCAAAGAGTAGTTGCATTCAGGCTGCAAGTGCAGCGCTTGCGGGAAGTTCTTATGTAGGTGGAGCAACTAAGTTTAGGCCTGTAAGCTCGGGACATGAAGGTGTTGTGGTAGGAAATCATGTATTCTGGTAGTAAGCAGAATGTTTCCTGAATTCACAATCGTATTGAAATGTAATTTTTTGTAATCTATAGATAATAAGCTTTGAAGTACAAAATGGTGGTACATGCGTGCCGCCATTTTGTGTTGATGTGCCTTGCGGTGTAATTCTTGTAAATTCAATGGTAATATAGTAAACTAAAATTTATCTCATATTGGGGGACAGGGTATTAATATGTTTTGGTTTTTGATTATTATTGTAGCTTTGATAATTGAATTTATAACTACAGGTGTTTTTGCTGTATGGTTCGCAATCGGTGCTTTTGTTGCATATGTCTTTTCGATTTTGGGATTTAGTATATGGGTTCAGTGCATTGGTGCGGTGGCTACAGTAATATGCACTCTTATATTGGTAAGACCATTTGCGGTAAAGATGTTTAATGAAGGTCAGACTCAGTCCAAAATCAAGAGTTTGATTGGAAAAGATGCAATAGTGCTTACGGAGATTAATGCGAAACATAGTACCGGATTGGTAAGAATCGGTGATGCTGAATGGGCAGCGGTTCCAAGTAACCGCAAGAATATATATCAGATTGGTGAGGTTGTGCGTATTGTGAAGACGGGAAATAATTATGTAGTGGTTTCGTCTAAAGGTGATAAATAATGTACAATTTTAAATGGGAGAAGTTATTGGTGTTCTTATGAAAGCGAGGAAAAACGGATGAGTCTTAAGGGACGTAATTTTTTGACACTTAAAGATTTTACTAAGGAAGAAATTTTGGAATTTCTGGATTTGGCTGCGGAACTTAAAGATAAAAAGAAAAAGGGGATTTTTGATAGAAAATATCCAGGTAAGAATGTTGCATTGATTTTTGAAAAAACAAGTACAAGGACGAGATGCTCATTTGAAGTGGCGGCTTCAGATATGGGAATGGGTTCGACATATCTTGATCCTAAGAGTTCTCAAATCGGTAAGAAGGAAAGCATTGCGGATACGGCGCGTGTTCTTGGAAGAATGTTTGACGGAATTGAATACAGGGGCTTTGGGCAGGAAATTGTGGAGGAATTGGCTAAGTACGCCGGCGTTCCGGTTTGGAATGGATTAACTAATGAATATCACCCTACACAGATGTTGGCTGATTTGCTTACTATACGTGAGCATTTAGGCTCTTTTGAAGGACGTAAGCTGGTTTATATGGGAGATGCCAGATACAATATGGGAAATTCACTTATGATTACTTGCGCCAAGATGGGAATGGATTTTGTGGCAGCAGCACCGAAAAAGTATTTTCCCAATCAGAAGTTGATTGGTGAGTGTATGGAATTTGCAAAGCTTAGTGGTGCAACGTTGAGTTTTGAAGAAGATGCGATGGTTGCAAGTAAAGATGCAGATATTATATATACAGATGTGTGGGTATCAATGGGTGAACCCGATGAAGTATGGGAGGAGAGAATCAGAGACCTTACTCCATACAAGGTTACTATGGATATTATGAATAATGCCAAGAAAGATGCGATTTTTTTGCATTGTCTTCCTGCTTTTCATGATCTTAAAACAGAGATTGGTAAAGAAATGGGAGAACGTTTTGGCCTGTCTGAAATGGAAGTTACGGATGAAGTTTTTGAAAAATATGCAGATGTGGTATTTGATGAAGCGGAGAATCGTATGCATACAATAAAAGCAGTGATGGCTGCTACGCTTGGTTAGAGAAGGTTGTGAAATGACAAAGGAAGCTAAGCAATATGTTAAAAATGTAATGAGAGGCAAGGGTTTCTTGATTGATTTCATCAGTGCTGCATTATCGGTGGGAATACTTATAATGGTCATTGTTAATTCGATAGGTGTTTTTACCGGGATGTATTTTGTTGAGATTTTTGCATTTGGTGCACTACTTGCTTTTTTGAATTGTATTAAGAAGGTACGTTCCAAATCATCCTTTGCTTTGGCATATGGTATGTTTGGCGTTTTAATGATTGTGGCTTCTGTTATCAGCTACGTTAGAAATTAATGTTACTGTTTGGTTCTTGACCGGTAACAAGCAAAATGCATGCGTGGTTACCTTTGGTAATACATTTTGCTATCGGATTATATTCTTATGGTGGGAACAGCGAGTGTTTCCATCTGACACTGAATTAATCTGTTGTATGAATTCGAAAAAAGATTAGGTTGTGAAAATATGGGAGATAAAATTGTATTATGTGGTGCTAGTGCTTACGAGAAAAAGTACTACTTTAATGAAAAATTTAATGGGATTCCCGATTCAATCAAAGATGAATTACATATTATTTGTGTGTTGTTTACCGAAGAGGTCGGTGGAGTTATTACCTTTGTTTATGATGAGGATGGAAATATGAATTTGGAGACAGATGCTGATGAAGGTGATATTCTCTACGATGAGATTGGTTCAGGCTTGTTGGTAAAGGAGATTTTGCGAAAAAAACAGGAATTGTTTGAGTCGTTGACTCTTTACTATAAAGTATTTATATTGAAGGAAAATCCTGCAGATTTGCTTACAGAGGATTAAATAGGTCGATAATGCGGAGAACAGAGTCCGTTTGGGATTAAATGAAAGTATATGAGATGAGGTGTTGATATGTTTCTTGCAATTGATGTTGGAAATACAAATATAACCTATGGTGTGTTTAATGCCGGGGAGATTATTGCGACTTTTAGATCTACTACCAAATCGCAGAAAACATCGGATGAATATGGTAGTTTGATAAGAAGCATGATAAGAATGCAGAATGTAGATCCGGAAGATATTGATGGTGTGATTATTGCAAGCGTAGTTCCTAATGTAATGCATTCGCTGACAAACTGTATTAAGAAGTATTTTAATACAATGCCGATTATTGTAGGACCGGGAATTAAAACCGGTATCAAAATCGGAACTGCAAATCCGAGGGAAATAGGTGCGGACAGAATAGTTGATGCGGTTGCCGCATATGAAATATGCGGAGGACCTGTTCTGGTAATTGATTTTGGAACTGCAACGACTTACGATTTAATTACTGATGATGCTGTCTTCGCAGCAGGAATTACTGCTCCGGGTATAAGCATAAGTGCTAAGGCACTGTGGGAGGATACTGCAAAGCTGCCTGAAATAGAAATTGTTAAGCCGAAGACGATTCTTGCACAGGATACGGTTACGAGTATGCAGGCAGGTCTTATATATGGTCAAATTGGGCAGACGGAATATATTATTGAACAGGTAAAGAAGGAATCCGGATATAACAATTTGAAAGTAGTTGCAACCGGTGGACTTGGCCGAATTATCTCAGATGAGACAGTTAAGATTGATGAATATCGTAGTCAGTTGACACTTGAAGGATTACAGATTTTGTATGAGAGAAATAGGTAATGTAAAATTAGCAAACAGATGGATTTTGGCACCAATGGCAGGGGTATGTGACCTGCCATTTCGTGTGCTATGTGCCGAGCAGGGTGCAGGACTTACGTGTATGGAGATGGTAAGTGCCAAGGCTATTTACTACAACAACAAAAATACGGATTTGTTGATGGAGATTGATGGACGTGAGAAACCTGTATCGTTGCAATTGTTTGGATCGGATCCGAGAATTATGTCTGAAATGGCAAAACGTATTGAAGATCGCCCGTTTGACATTCTTGATATAAATATGGGATGTCCGGTGCCAAAGGTTGTAAATAATGGTGAGGGTTCGGCACTTATGAAGAATCCGGTACTTGCAGGAAAGATAATTGAGGCAGTTGCAAGTTCGATTAAGAAGCCGGTGACAGTCAAAATAAGAAAGGGATTTGACGAAAATAGTATAAATGCGGTGGAAATTGCACATATTGCTGAAGAATCGGGCGCGGCGGCAGTTGCTGTTCATGGAAGAACAAGAGAGCAATATTACTCCGGAAGGGCTGATTGGGATATAATAAAAAAAGTGAAGGAGTCGGTAGATATTCCCGTAATCGGAAATGGTGATGTGTGTGATGCTCAATCAGCAAAGGCATTGTTTGAAATTACCGGATGTGATTATGCCATGATAGGGCGTGCTGCGGAAGGTAATCCATGGATATTTAAGGAATTGTGTCTTGCAGATGAAGGTATAAAATATGAAGGACCGACGATAGAAGAGCGCAAGGAAATGATTTTGCGTCATGGCAAAATGCTTATAGAATGTAAGGGCGAATATATAGGGATTCGGGAAATGCGAAAACATGCTGCCTGGTATACGGCCGGGTTACCAAATTCCTCCAAATTTAGGGGGAAAATGAACGAAATGGAATCTTATGAGGCGTTGAAGTCATTTGTTTTAGAGACGTTGTAAATTGTTCTTACGACCAAAACAGCAAGTATTGCACCTACCACTGAATAGTAATACAATTGTTTCTATTATGGCTTGACGTAAAATGTGGGGGTTTGGTATACTCACATATGTATTTGTTTGTGGACGCTAGGGAAATCTTAGGCGAATCTATTAGGAATGAAGGTGTAAATGTGGAAGAGAAGAAAAATATATTAACTTATGAAGGCCTTAAGGCGTTAGAGGATGAGTTACATGATCTTAAAGTAAATAGGCGAACAGAGGTTGCTCAGAAGATTAAGGAAGCAAGAGAGCAAGGAGATCTTTCTGAAAATGCTGAATATGATGCTGCCAAAGATGAACAGAGAGATATTGAAACACGTATTGAAGAGATTGAGAAGATTCTCAAGAATGCTGAGGTATTCCTTGAGGAAGAAGTTGATACAGGAAAGATTGGTATCGGATGCCGAGTAAAGATTCGTGATTTGGAATTTAAAGAGGATATGGAATATAAGATTGTTGGTTCAACAGAGGCAAATTCTCTTAAAGGTAAGATTTCAAATGAATCACCGGTCGGCAAAGCTCTTATTGGTGCCAAGAAGGGACAGACTGTTACTGTTGACACACAGGTTGGTCCTCTTAAGTATAAGGTACTTGAAATAATCCGTCCGGGCGAATAGTTGAAGATTTAGTGGAAGATTAATTTTAAAGATGTGATTGATACCCGTGGACTTAGGTGCACGGGTTAATCTATCTTAGTCAAATTGTTACTGTTCAGTCCCTGACCGGTAACTAGCACAACCGTTTTAAATTAACTAGACTTTATTACTCGCCTGTTTTCACGATTAATTTGTTTCAAAAGCCTCAGCGTAGCCCGCTACGCCTGCGTTTTTGAAACACGTCCTCGCAAAAACGTTCTTCGTAAAAAGTCCAGCTATTTAGAAACGTTTGTACTAGCAAAAATGCATACGAAATTACCTTCGGTACGGCATTTTTGCTATCGAATCATGTTCTTACGGTCAAAACAGCAAGTGTTTTGATCTACTACTGAATAGTAATGTCAAATTTCTTTGTTTTACAGACTGATTTTTAGAATAGAGGTGTAATTGTGGGTAAAGAGAATAACCAAAATAATCAAGAACAGACACAGGATATAGGACAGCTGCTTAAGGTCAGAAGGGAAAAACTCGCAAATCTTCAGGCAGCAGGGAAAGATCCTTTTGTAATTACAAAGTATGATCAGACACATCATACGGATGAAGTGAAAGCTTTATATAATGAGCTTGAGGGGAAGCTTCTTGAAGGAAGAAAAGAAGTAAACGTGGATGGACTTGATGAACAGGCAGCAAGAGAAGCTAAGAAGGCGGATTATAATGAGCGGAGAGAAATAATGGATGCAAATCCTATTAAAGTATCTATTGCCGGAAGAATGATGTTTAAACGTGTTATGGGTAAAGCTTCGTTCTGCAATATTCAGGATCTTAAAGGAAATATTCAGGTATACGTGTCTAAAGATGCGTTGGGTGAAGAATTATATGCCGATTTCAAAAAATCTGATATCGGTGATATCTACGGAGTTAAGGGATTTATTTTCAGAACAATGACGGGTGAGATATCAATTCATGCTGAAGAAATGATTCTTCTTTCAAAGAGTCTTCAGATTCTTCCGGAGAAATTCCACGGAATAACGGATACCGATACAAGATATCGTCAGAGATATGTGGATTTGATTATGAATACGGAAGTTAAGGATACTTTTGTTAAGCGTTCAAAGATTATTTCAAGTATTAGAAAGTATTTGGATTCTCAGAAATTCATGGAAGTGGAAACACCCATGCTTGTTGCAAATGCCGGTGGTGCTGCAGCAAGACCTTTCCAGACTCATTTTAATGCATTGGATGAAGACCTTAATTTACGAATTTCATTGGAATTATACCTTAAGAGATTAATTGTCGGTGGACTCGAGCGAGTATATGAAATCGGTCGTGTATTCAGAAATGAAGGTCTTGATACACGACATAATCCAGAGTTTACACTTATGGAATTGTATCAGGCATATACTGATTACTATGGAATGATGGATTTGACTGAAAATATGTTTAGATATGTTGCCTCCGAGGTTCTTGGAACAACGACTTTTATATACGGTGATATCGAACTTGATTTTGGAAAGCCGTTTGAGAGAATAACAATGGTCAATGCCGTTAAGAAATATTCAGGAGTTGATTTTGATACAATTTCATCGGATGAAGAAGCTAAGAAAATTGCCGATGAGAAGAATATTGAATATGAAAGTCATCATAAAAAGGGTGATATTCTTAATTTGTTCTTCGAGGAATTTGTTGAAGAACATTTACTGCAACCGACATTTGTTATGGATCATCCGATTGAAATTTCGCCGCTTACGAAGAGAAAGCCTGATAAAGAAGGTTATGTAGAGCGATTCGAACTCTTTATTAATGGCTGGGAAATGTGTAATGCCTATTCGGAGCTTAACGATCCAATTGACCAGAGAGAACGTTTCAAAGCTCAGGATGCACTTGCTGATATGGGTGATGAAGAAGCAAATCATACTGATGAGGATTTCCTTAATGCTCTTGAAATTGGTATGGCTCCTACGGGTGGAATTGGTTACGGAATCGACAGATTAGTAATGCTGTTAACAAACAGCCCGGCGATTAGAGATGTATTGTTGTTCCCTACTATGAAGAGCCTCGACAAGTAAGAATGCCCATTTTATGCGGTTTTCGGGACTTTGACACAACTGAAAACATACCAAAATGTACCAAAAATGTACCAAATCTCGTGTAGGTTATGTGCTTAGGCGCGTAAATGCACGGAA
>JAZLIP010000065.1:0-3162 GCA_045617445.1 Lachnospiraceae bacterium
AGAACACCATTCGCAAAATCGCCTTTTCAAGGCTTTTCTTTTGCTCATGTTGTTACTTCGCCATATAAAACTGCTCATAATATTCTTTGCAAGCAAAATATTTTGAGCAGTTTTGCATGGCTCTGAATAGTTACAAATAAATTAAATAGAAAGAGAAATTGTAATATGAAAAAAAGTGTTCATTTGTTTGTACCCGGAAGACTATGTCTGTTTGGTGAGCATAGTGACTGGGCAGGAACTTATATGGCTCAGAATGCCGATTTAATTGAGGGACAGGCTATTGTTACCGGTATAAATCTTGGAATATATGCAAATGCAACCAAGAGTGATAAATTTGAAATTACATCCTTTGATGCTGAAGGTGATGAAATAAGTTTCAGATGTGATATGAATCTTGATACACTCAAGGAAAATGCAAGTAAACCGATGATTTTTTCGTATTGTTGCGGAACTGCGGCATATATGGTTGAGAATTATCATGTCGGTGGTGTTAAGATTACAGTTACCAATGTTGATCTTCCGATGAAGAAAGGTCTTTCTTCAAGCGCAGCAATATGCTGTTTGATTGCCAAGGCGTTTAATGAGTTGTACGGTCTTCATATAAGCACTCGCGGAATAATGCAGATAGCTTATAGGGGTGAGCTTCTTACAGGTTCAAGATGCGGAAGGCTTGACCAGGCCTGCGCATATGGTGAGACACCGGTGCTTATGCATTTCTTCCAGAATGAGATTGATGTCGAGAAAATACGGGTAGGTAAGACGTTCTATTGGGTAATTGCGGATTTGTGTGCAGGAAAGGATACGAAGAAAATTCTTGCATATCTTAATAAGGCATATCCTTTTGCAACCAATGAGCTAGAGGAGAGGGAGCAGGAAGCCTTAGGTGTAGACAATCATAGGATAATTAAGAAAGCGAAGAAGGCAATTGAAGACGGTAATCCTGAGGAATTGGGAAAAATTATGGTAGAAGCTCAGAAAATTTTCGATGAGAAGATTGCTCCTGCCTGTCCTGATGAACTTACTTCACCCGTGCTGCATTCAGTATTAAACGATCCGAAGCTTGCCGACCATATTTATGGTGCAAAGGGTGTGGGTTCACAGGGCGATGGTACTGTGCAATTACTTGCCAAAAACAAGAAAAGTCAGCAGTTTGTAATTAATTACCTCAATAATGTAAGAAACATGGAAGCTTTCGGGTTCCGTTTAAATGCAGGCGGCAAGATTAAAAAAGCGATTATTCCTATTGCGGGAATAGGAACGAGAATGTTTCCGCAAACACATTTTACGAAGAAGGCGTTTCTTCCAATTATTGATGAGAGTGGAATGGTTAAGCCTGCCCTAATGTATATTCTTGAGGAATTGGTGGAGGCTGAAATAGAAGATATTTACCTCATTATCAGAGAAGAAGAGGAAGCAGAATACAGGCGAATATTTGAATTTGATTTAAATACGAAATACAGAGAGTCACTTCCTGAAAATGTGAGATATTACTATGATAGGATTGCGGAAATCGGAGAGAAGATTCATTTCGTATTCCAGAAGGAAAACAAAGGACTTGGTCATGCGGTATATCAGGCAAGGGAATTTCTTGGGAATGAACCTGTGGTTATGATGCTTGGAGATTTCATTTATAAGTCAAATCTTGATATAAGCTGCACTCAGCAGACAATCAATGCATACAATAAGTCAGGTGGTAAGGCTGTAGTATCAATTAAGCGTGTTCCATTTGAAGACAGCAAGAATTACGGCATTATTTATGGTAAATTTAATGATGAAAGACCATATCTTATGAATGTTGAGAAAATGATAGAGAAGCCAAGTGCTGATGTTGCAAGAAATGAGCTTGCAGTAGGTAATGAATGTTTTGCGACATTTGGTCAGTATGTTCTTACCGATGAAATATTTGAATGTTTGGAACAGGAAATTGCAAACATGGGTAATTCAGGTGGTGAAGTAGATGTAACGAAGGCACTTATGAATCTTGCAAGTCATGGTCAGTTGGTTGGTGTTGATGTTGATGGAGAGAGTTTCGATGTCGGTATTCCGGAAATGTATTACAAGACATTTGTCGAATATGGAAAATGATGTTTGTTAAAGGGACAGGATTTAATTCGATCCCTTTGATGACTTTTATCTCAGTGAGGAAAATTAATGATTCCAATTTAAGTTTTAAGCTTATAATTTGATTGTTCTTACGGTGGGAACAGCAAGTGTTCCACCTACCACGGAATAGTAACTGATTGTTACCAAGATTAAGGAGGAGTTTGAATGAAGAGAAAAGCAAGAATAGCATTTTATGGTATTTTGATTGCCGGAGTACTGGCAATGACAGGATGTAGGAATGAAATATTACCATTGCCTGTTGAGGTTGATTTGGATTCAATTCCTGATGGCGAATATGAAGCTGATATTAAGAATATTGATAGCGATGCGAACGGTATAAGTGCTGATTTCACATTATATACTATGGATTTATACGATGCTGTGGATATGAATACAATCGCAGCCGGTGATGTGGTTCATATTAATATGGGAACTTACGGGGAAGAGGTAATTAAGGTAAGTAAGATTGAACATAAAGAAGTAGTATTGCATGATAGCGATGAGAAGAGAGATGTGTTAATCATAAATGATGGAATTGAAGAAGGTGGCGCTGAATTCGTGGCATATGAGGGTGGTACTTACCGTTATTTCGGAATGGATGATTACGCAACAAGTACTAAGCACGGTACAGTGAATCTTAAGATTGCGGATGATGCGAAAATCGTTGATACATCTGATTTATGGATGGAGGATGCGGATCCAAACGGTAAATTGATTAAGACGGCGGATTTGCCTGAATTGACGAAGGATGATACTGAGGAAGATTATACTTTTTCATCACTTGGTACTACAGTAAGAACGGAAAACGGGGTTGTTGTTGAAATTACCAAAGTCTATAGACCGTAAGGGAAATGCTCCTTGTTGTTTACGTACAGTTGGGATAACGGGTGAAATGTACCGATGAAAATGAAGAAATAGGGTAACTATTCAGAACACCATTCGCAAAATCGCCTTTTCAAGGCTTTTCTTTTGCTCATGTTGTTACTTCGCCATATAAAACTGCTCATAATATTCTTTGCAAGCAAAATATTTTGAGCAGTTTTGCATGGCTCTGAATAG
>JAZLIP010000066.1:0-2185 GCA_045617445.1 Lachnospiraceae bacterium
ATCTGTGCACCTATCTGTTGTTCACCGCCCAGATTACCTGCTAGATATTTATGAACGGAAAGATTTGTAACTTCTTCTATAAGTCTTCCCGTTGTTCCCGTCGCATATAAAGAATGCTTGCTAAGACTTCCTCTGTAAGCAATGCAAAAATTCTGTATCAGTTTTTTCTTAGACTCATGTGCAATCAATCCAATATTCATAGTAACCCTCCCGGAATCAATTGATTTCAATATCATCAAGTGTTTCGAAATTATACTGAGGTGTCTGAAGTTTAACATTCAGTACAAAGCCGATTCCTATAAACAAACTAACAAGACTGGTCAGTCCGTAACTCACAAAAGGAAGTGTTAATCCTGTGTTCGGTAACAACCCCGTTACAACACCGATATTGATAAATGTTTGAAAACCTATCAATGCAGCCATCCCGCCGCCGATAATCTCGCCGGCAAGATCTTTAGATCTTCTCGCCGCAATAATACAGCCAAAAACAATCAAAAACAAAAGACCGATAACAAGACAACATCCCACAAAACCCGTTTCTTCTCCGACAACGGCAAAAATGAAGTCTGTATGTGCCGCCGAAATGTAATTACCATTCTTAACGGAAGCAATAACATTATTATCAATACCTTTTCCCATCAGCTGACCCGAACCAATGGCCGTCATGGCATTAATGGTTTGATATGCTTCGGTTGTCGAAAACTCTTCCGGATATAGCCACGCGAGAATTCTGTTTTTTTGATAATTGTCCAAAAGTTCAACACCCTCACGCATGGCATAACGAAGAACAAGAACAAAAGACGGTATTCCGATTGCCATTGCGGCAAGAATAACTTTCCAGCTAATCCCGCCAATAAACATAATCACACAGAAAACCGAAACAACCATAATGGTTGTAGACAAATCAGGTTGCTTAAATATAAGAATCAACGGCGGAATTATTAATAATACACATGCCGCAATCATACGGAAGGTATTGATATTATCCTTATGTTTCATAATAAACGCGGCATAAAATAAAATCAATAAAATCTTAACAAGCTCCGACGGCTGAAACCTTATTCCTGCGATTTCAAACCATCGTTGTGCACCACCGCCTGAGTCGCCGAGAAGATGCACGGCCGCGAGTAATGCAATTGAAAACGCATATATCAGCCAATAAAATTTGAGTATGAAAGAATAACTTATCAGCGAAACAACAAGCATGCAAACAATACCTACAATGAGCCCCGCCTGTTGTCGCCTTACATAGCTTTCATCGGCACTTTTTATGAACACAATTCCGAAAATGGAAATTGAAATACATAAAAGCACAAGAAAAATATCATATTTTCTGAAATTATAATTACTAAACATATAATCTCACCCAATCAGATTAAAATGGTAAATCATTTAAAAATTCCTTGGTAATCTCCTCGCACTCGATTTCATCACCGTTTATGAATACAATTCTCGCACCGGGATTTTTACGAAGAAAACCCGCGCTTTTTACAAAAATCTTACATGTAAATTCCGATATTTTGACCGCAACGGACTTGATATCAAGTGCAGCCACAAAAGTGCTTTCATCACCCTTTGCCCCGGCCCATACATCTCCGTAAATCGTTCCCAAAACAACGACTGATCCGGTCGCCGTAATCGAAGCACCGGGGTTGACATCTCCCAGAACAACTATACTGCTTTGGGTTTCAAGATTCTGTCCCGCATGCAAAGTTCCCTTATATACGGAACCTTCATTCTTCCCATTCGGCGAAAAGGCGCTTGCAGCCTGAATATATAATTGATTTTTGGAAGCATCTTCTTCCATTACGCATAATACGGTAAGATTGGTATACTCACTTATCGCTTCCACCAATGCTCGTTCTTCAAGATCCGATAACTTTCTTCCCTCAAAAGAAATTACTATCTTTGCATCACCGAAAAATCTGGCAGAATCTCTGAATTTTTCCGCATAAACAACATAAAGTTCTTCAAAAGGTACATCCGGATCAAGCACCACATGTATTCCGTCAGAATAACTTTTGATTCTCACAAGTTGTTTCATCTTTCCACCTCTTTAATCTTCAATAATTTCATTGGAAACAGCATCCGCTATACCATTGACGAGTTCCGCTTCATCTTCCGTTTCAAAACAATAACTGAATACATCTCTTCCGAGCTGGGCTGCATTTGCCGATGTATAACC
>JAZLIP010000067.1:0-22087 GCA_045617445.1 Lachnospiraceae bacterium
GATTACTTTGACGAATTGCTGGAGCGTATCCGTGAAATCCGTGCCAGCGAGCGCAGAGCTTATCAGAAAATCACAGATGTATTTGAACAGTGCAGCTATGATTATGATAAGAATAGTGAGACTACAAGAGCCTTTTATGCATTTGTGCAGAATAAGCTTCATTTCGCCGTTACCGGTCAGACTGCTGCTGAGCTGATATTCGACCGCGCTGATGCAGAAAAGCCTACTATGGGACTAACCACATGGAAGGATGCTCCGGATGGCAAGATATTAAAAAGAGATATTGTTGTTGCCAAGAATTATCTCAACGAGAAGGAAATGTCTCGTCTGAACAGGCTTGTTACTATGTTTATTGACTATGCTGAGCTTATGGCTGAGGATGAGGTTCTTATGAGCATGCAGGACTGGGTAGATCAGACAAACCAGTTTTTAAGCAACAATAGGCGTAAAGTTCTTGAAGGTAAAGGAAGAATATCTCATGAGCAGGCTATTGAAAAAGCTGCAAAGGAATATGATATCTTCCGTGTGCGTCAGGATCAGGAATATGTATCAGAATTTGATAAACAAACCGAGAAATATTTCAAGGGCGAATAGCAAACAGCCGATGAGGTAACCTTTCGTTACTCCATCGGCTGCGATTGTTCTTGCTATTAAATTTTACTCTGCATAACATATGCGTATTAGATGCAGATTATTTGATTCCGTTTAAGATGTATGCATGGCTAAACAATAAGGATGATAGAGATAATAACGTGCGAATGGTTAATACCAAGGATATAAAGAAGCATAAAAAAGATGTATTCTTGCTAATGAGTCTGATAAATCCAGATAGTAAAATTGAAACCTCAGGTTCTGTAAGAAGCGCAGTGGAAAGATTTCTCTCTGAAATCATGGATGATTCTTTTGAACCTAAAGATATAAATATTAATAGGACCAAAGCAGAAATGGTGGATATTCTTAGGTACATATATTTATAGAGGTTGTAAATTGAGTAA
The DNA here is from genome assembly GCA_045617445.1 of Lachnospiraceae bacterium. GTDB lineage: Bacteria > Bacillota > Clostridia > Lachnospirales > Lachnospiraceae > UBA2868. Next base: position 996 of record JAZLIP010000067.1, read on the forward strand.
TGATTGACTTTGCCTGCAGTTGATGTTATAGTGTTTGCATGAAACGCTTGCGGCATGTTTCCGTAGGCTAAATAGAGATAGAGGTTGCGTTTGCTATGAGTAATATATCTGACTTGGCTTAGAGGATGACGATATGTGAAAGGAGCTGACGCCGAAAGGGTGAACTTGAGCAATTCATACCTTGGGCATATGCCAAATAGGTATATGACTGTCATTCGATTTGAATGGGGAGCTATCGGTTGTTTTGTATTGTTAAGCTAACCATTTTGGTTAGCTTTTTTTAAGGAGGAAATGCTATGGCAATTTTTAAAGGTGCGGGTGTTGCAATCACAACCCCATTTAAAACAGACGGAGCAGTTGATTATGATTTGTTCAGAGAACAGATTGAGTATCAGATTGCAAATGGTACAGATGCAATCATTGTATGCGGTACAACAGGAGAGGCCTCAACACTTTCACATGAGGAGCATCTTGAATGTATTAAGTTCTGTGCCGAGGTTGTAAACAAAAGAATCCCTGTAATTGCAGGAACCGGTTCAAATTGTACCGAAACGGCAGTATATCTGTCGACGGAAGCAGAAAAATCAGGAGTTGATGCATTGCTTGTAGTTACTCCATATTATAACAAGGCAACACAAAAGGGCTTAATTGAACATTATACAACAGTGGCAAATAGTGTTAAGTTACCTATAATAATGTATAATGTTCCGGGAAGAACGGGCTGTAATATTCTTCCGGAAACAGCCGTTGCTTTGGCACGTAATGTATCGAATATTGTTGCAATCAAAGAAGCAAGCGGAAATATTTCGCAGGTTGCAAAGTTAATGCAACTTGCGGATGGATGTATTGATTTGTACTCAGGAAATGATGATCAGATTGTACCGATTCTTTCACTTGGTGGATTGGGAGTAATTTCAGTGCTTTCAAATGTGGCACCAAAGGAAACACATGAAATTGTGGCAAGCTATCTTGAAGGTGATGTAAAGAAGAGTTGCAAGATGCAACTTGAGGCAATTCCTCTTTGCAATGCATTGTTTTGTGAGGTTAATCCTATTCCTGTCAAGAAAGCTATTAAACTTCAGGGACGTGACAGCGGAGTTCTTCGTCGTCCGCTTACTGAAATGGAACCGGAGAATGCGGCTAAACTTTCGGCAGCTATGAAAGCTTACGGGATATTGAAGTAGTAAGGACATGATTCAATAGCAAAATACATGCAGTTTACAGTGGTTTTAAGAAAGGAAAGCTATAAAGGTAGCGGTGTGAATATGATAAATGTAATTATGCACGGCTGTAATGGTCGTATGGGACAAATGATTAGTGGTCTTGTTGCTGATGATGCGGATGTTAGAATTGTTGCCGGTGTTGATATCGTTGGTGATAAGAGGAATGATTATCCGGTGTTTAAGTCAATTAGTGAATGCGATATTGAGGCAGATGTTGTAATTGATTTTGGTGCAGCAGCTGCAGTTGATGCATTACTTGACTGGTGTGTAAGTCATAATACTCCTTGTGTTGTATGTACTACAGGTTTAAGTGATGAACAGCTTACGTATTTGCAAGAGACTTCTACAAAGGTTGCAGTTCTTAAGTCTGCAAATATGTCTCTTGGTATAAATGTACTGATGAAGCTTGTTACAGAAGCAACAAAAGTATTTTCCGAAGCAGGCTTTGATGTTGAAATAGTTGAAAAGCATCATCGAATGAAATTGGATGCACCAAGCGGTACTGCGCTTGCACTTGCGGATGCCGCAAACGAAGGATATGCCGGTGAATTTGAATATGTTTACGACAGAAGTCAGGTTCGTAAGAAACGAGACAGCAAGGAATTGGGAATATCCTCTGTTAGGGGCGGAACAATAGTAGGCGATCACGATGTGATTTTTGCCGGAACGGATGAAGTGATTACGTTGTCACATCAGGCATTTTCTCGTGCAGTCTTTGGTAAGGGTGCAATTCAGGCTGCTAAATTTCTTAAAGGAAAACCTGCCGGTTACTACACAATGCAGGATGTAATAGGATAATGCCGTACTATTTTAATAATGTTGATTAATTGAGACAGGAACGTTTACAACTTGATAGTGGTAAACGTTTCTTCTTTGATGTATTATATTTTAGGATATTAATTTGGGAACGATGTATCGGAAGGTGTGATATGTTGAATTTGAATTTAAGAAAGAGGATAGAAAATGACGAAGGTTGATATCATTTCCGGATTTCTTGGTGCCGGAAAAACAACGCTTATTAAGAAACTAATCAAGGAAGTTTTTGCAGGAGAGCAAATTGTTCTTATAGAAAATGAATTTGGTGAGATTGGTATTGACGGTGGTTTCCTTAAGGAAGCAGGAATTAATATTACTGAGATGAATTCCGGTTGTATTTGTTGCTCACTTGTGGGTGATTTTGGCGAAGCACTCAAGAAGGTTGTTACACAGTATCATCCTGACAGAGTTATTATTGAGCCATCAGGTGTCGGAAAACTTTCGGATGTTGAAACGGCTGTCAGAAATGTTGCGAAAGAGGTTGGTCTTGAAATTGCGACAGCATCTACTGTAGTGGATGCCAAGAAAGCCAAAATTTATATGAAAAATTTTGGTGAATTTTTCAATGATCAGGTTGAAACCGCAAGGATAGTAATTCTTAGCCGTACAGGGGGAATGGATGAGGCTAAGCTTGAAGAAGTTGTAAATATGTTGAAGGAGAAGAATCCTTCGGCTGCAGTAGTTACGACCGATTGGAATGAAATCGGTGGTGATGTTATATTCAAAGCAATGTCAGAATCAGATGAACTTGAAAAAATAACAAGAGAAGCGATGGATAAAGAGCACAGTTGCCATGAACATCATCATGAGTATGATAAAAAGCACAGTTGCCATGAACATCATCATGAGCATGATAAAGAGTGCGACTGCCATGAACATCATCATGAGCATGATAAAGAGTGTAATTGCCATGAGCATCACTATGATGAAAATGGAAATTGTTCCTGCGGACATCATCATGAGCATCACCATCATCATGCGGATGAAGTATTTACAAGCTTTGGTATGGAGACTCCGAAGAAATTCTCGGAAGCTGTGTTGTCGGATATTCTTGGAATCCTTTCTAAAGATGAGACCTATGGCCAAGTATTGCGCGCAAAGGGTATTGTTGAATCGGATTCATGCTGGTTACATTTCGATTTAACTCCGGGCGAATTTGAAATAAGAAAGGGAAGTCCGGATTACACAGGAAGAATTTGTGTTATCGGAACCAAACTTGATGAGGATGGTCTTAAGAAATTGTTTGGTGTTTAAGATGCATCGTAACTTGAGTTGTATTGAATTTAAGATGTATAGAATTTAAGATGTATTGGATTTAAGATGTATTGAATTTAATAAGTATTGAAGCTTAAGATGCATTGAAATCCCTTATTGAATCGGTATGTTGAGGTGGAAAGATGGCAAAGAAGGAAATTCCTGTTTATATTTTTACGGGCTTTCTTGATAGTGGAAAGACGTCATTTATCAAGGAAACTCTTAAAGAGAATCAATTTAAGGATGGTCTTGAGTCACTTTATATTTGCTGTGAGGAAGGTGAGTGTGAACTTACCGAGAAAGAAATTGCCGAGAATAAATTCGTAGTTAAAGTGATTGAAGATGAAGATGATGTTACAGAGGAGAAACTTTGCGGATTTGATTCGGAAGTTGTTCCTGACAGAGTTGTAATAGAAACAAACGGAATGTGGGATATTCAGGAAATGTTTGATGCCCTTCCCGATAATTGGCAGATTACGGAAATAATCACAACGGTTGATTCTACAACATTTGAAATGTATTTGTCGAATATGAAAATGATGATTACGAATCAGTTTAAGTATTCGGATTTGATTATGTTTAATCGATGCCTTGAAAACCATGACAGAGCAATGTTTAAGAGAATGGTACGTGCTGTCAATAGAAGGGGACAGGTTCTTTACGAAACTTTGGATGGCAAAGTAGAAGATAATGTACCTGAGGAACTTCCTTATGATGTAAATAAAGATGAGATTAGTATAGGCGATGATGATTATGGTATATTTTACATTGATCTTTTTGATAATGGGGAAGTTTATAATGATAAGAAGGTGGTTTTTAAAGCATCTCTTGAGAAGAAGCGTACTAAATTCGGCAAGGAAGTTTTGGTTGCAGGTCGAAAGGCTATGACATGCTGCACCGAAGATATTGCGTTCGTAGGACTTCCTTGTGAATGTGGTAGTACGGAACTAAGAATTGCTAAAGATGGTTGGTACTATGTGAAGGGGAAAATTAAATTCAGCCGTAAGCGATTTAGCGATGAATTGCTGCCATACATTGTACTTGAGGGAATTTCTGACGCAGATGCACCTGCTGAAGAGATAGTTACTTTTTAGAGAGATAATTCAAATTATATAGATTTGATTTTAGTAATCAGAGATTGCTGTTTTAGAGGGTATTTTTCGGAGTAGTCAGTTTACCTGAAGTGACTAAAAACAGAAAACAGATGGTTACCATTTTACTTGAGAAAAGTATACATTAGTGGTAAAATGTTACAAAAATGCGGCTTAATGGAGGGGGACATTGGAAGCAAGTGATTTACGATATCTTAAAATTTTGGCTGAGCAGTATCCGACAATTGCTACTGCATCTACTGAGATTATCAATCTACAGTCTATTCTGAACCTGCCAAAGGGGACAGAACATTTTATGACAGATATTCATGGTGAATATGAGCAGTTTAATCATGTACTTAAGAATGGTTCGGGGTCAATTAAACGTAAAATAGATGAAGAATTTGGTAATACTTTGAGCGTCAGAGATAAGAAGAGTCTTGCCACACTTATATATTATCCTGAGGAGAAGCTTGATATTGTTCTTCGGGAAGAAGATAATATCGAGGATTGGTTCAAGATTACGTTGCATCGACTTGTTCAGATTACCAAGCGTGTTGCATCGAAATATACACGATCCAAGGTTAGAAAAGCATTGCCGAAGGATTTTGCTTATGTAATAGAAGAGTTAATTACCGAGAAGGTTGAAGTTCAAGACAAGGAAGCCTATTACAATGAGATTATTCATACAATAATAAGGATAGGCAGAGCACCTGAGTTTATTGTTGCTTTGAGCAATTTGATTCAACGTCTTGTAATTGACCATCTTCATATAGTCGGTGATGTTTTTGACAGAGGACCGGGACCGCATATAGTACTTGATACCCTTAGAAATTATCATTCGGTTGATATTCAGTGGGGTAATCATGATGTTGTTTGGATGGGAGCTGCGGCAGGTCATCCGGCATGTATTGCCAATGTATTGCGAATGTCTGCTAAATACGGAAGTCTGGATACTCTTGAAGAGGGATACGGTATTAATCTTGTTCCGCTTGTGACTTTTGCGATGGATACGTACAAAAATGTTGATTGTTCGGTATTTAAGATTTCTGCAAACAAAGATTATGATACGAATTCCATTGATATGGATATGAAAATTCATAAGGCGATGTCGATAATCCAGTTTAAACTTGAGGGTCAGCTCATTAAACGCAGACCGGAATTCATGATGCAAGATCGACTTTTGCTGGATAAGATTGATTTCGACAGGAAGACGGTCGTTGTCGAAGGCAAGGAATATGAGTTGCGTGATTGTGATTTCCCTACTGTTGACAGAAACGATCCGTATAAATTGACTCACGAAGAAGAACTGCTTATGGAAAGACTTGTGCATGCATTTGAAAAATGTGAAAAGCTTCAAAAGCATGTCAGATTTTTGTTTAGTAAGGGCAGTCTTTACAAGGTGTTTAATTCAAATCTTTTATATCATGGTTGTGTTCCTCTTGAGGATAACGGTGAATTTAAGAAAGTCAATATTTTTGGTAAGGAATACAGCGGCAAAGGTTTGTATGATATTCTTGAGCATTATGCAAGAAAAGGCTACTACGGCAAGAAAGATGATATCGAGAGGGAGAAGGGACAGGATATTCTCTGGTACATATGGGAGAGTCCGAATTCTCCGGTTTTTGGTAAAGATAAAATGGCAACGTTTGAACGCTATCTGATAGCTGATAAGTCGAGTCATTTTGAGAAAAAAAATAAATACTATGAACTTCTTGATAATGAAGAAATAATCAACAAGATATTGCACGAATTTGGACTTGATGAACGCTTTTCGCATATCGTTAACGGACACGTTCCCGTTGAGCGTAAGAAAGGAGAGAGTCCTATTAAATGTAAGGGTAAGCTTCTTATAATAGATGGTGGATTTTCCAAGGCTTATCAGAGCAAGACAGGAATTGCCGGATATACACTTGTATATAATTCACACGGAATGTGGCTTGCGGCGCATGAACCGTTTGAGTCAAAGGAAACGGCAATAATCAAAGAGAGTGATATAATTTCGGATTTTCATGTTGTCGAAAGCTCAAGTATCAGGCTTCGTGTTGCGGATACAGATACAGGATACGAAATAAGGGAGCAGATATGTCAGCTTGAAGAGTTGCTGAAGGCATATCAGGAGGGATTCCTGATAGAAAAGGGAATATAGAGGATTTAATGAATGATATTTAGACCTTGTATTGATATTCATGATGGTAAAGTTAAACAGATAGTCGGCGGTTCACTTAAGGATGGTGAAGGCGCCCGTGAGAATTTTATCGGAGAATATGGTGCTGATTACTATGCTGAAATTTATAAAAAGTTTAATCTAAAGGGTGGTCATATTGCCATGCTTAACAAGAATGGAAGCGCGGAGTATGAGGCAACAAGGCTAGAAGCGTTTAAAGCATTGCGTTCTTACGAAGGCGGACTTCAGGTCGGTGGCGGTATTGATGCCGGGAATGCGACAGAGTTTCTTAATGCAGGCGCCTCACATGTGATTGTTACTTCGTATGTGTTTAGGGATGGTCTGGTCGATTTTGGTCGTCTTGAAAAGCTTAGGAAGACAGTGGGGAAAGAACGGATAGTTCTTGATTTGAGTGCCAGATACCGTGATGGAAAATACTATATCGTTACTGATCGATGGCAGAAATTTACAGATGTATGTCTGACAGAAGCGACTTTTGAAAAATTACATGAGTATTGTGACGAATTTCTCATTCATGGTGTAGATGTTGAAGGCAAAAAAGCGGGAATAGATGAGCAGGTTATAAGTATTCTTTCGGAAATTCCATATGTTGTAACTTATGCCGGTGGAATTTCCTCGATTTCGGATATTATGAGGATTAAGGAAACGGGTAAGGGAAGAATAGATTTTACCATAGGAAGTGCGCTTAAATTGTTTGGTGGAACAATGGATATCACGGAGGTGATTGAATGTATACAGTAATGGTTATAGATGATAGCGAAACTGAATTGATGATGATACAGAAGACTCTGGAAAAAGAGCACAATGTCATTTGTATGAATAACAGTAAACAGGCAATTGCCAGACTTAACAAAGCCACCGTGATGCCTGATGTTATTGTGATGGATATCGCGCTTCAGGGTGTTAATGGATTTGAGATTATTAATCGTTTAAAGACTACCGATAAAACAAAGGATATCAATGTGATTTTTATTTCCGGAGATAAGGATTCGGCTACAGAGGTTGAGGCATACAGACTTGGCGCGGTTGATTTCGTGAGAAAGCCGCTTGTTATGCAGATACTTAAAAAGAGAGTGGAATTTCAAATTCAGACGCTTGAATATAAGAAACAAATGTCGGCACACATGGGAAGTCTTCAGCAGTCAGCGGCGTATTACAATCAGAACGCATTGAAGCTTGAATATTTTATTATCGGGATTATAACCGACCTTATTACCGAAAAAGATGGTATTACAGGAATGCACTCGTTGTGTGTTTCGAAATACATGGGATTGATTCTTAAGGAAATGCTTATGTCGGGAATTAATTACGGATTGGACGGTCGCGATTATGAGCTTATTTTACTTTCCTCGCAGTTGCATGATATGGGAAAAATCGGTGTTCCCGATTCGGTATTGCAGAAGGTTGGTAAATATACGGATGAGGAATTTACAATGATGAAAAATCACACCGTGTTTGCCGCAAATGCTATCCAGAAGTATTCGTATCTTCTGCCAAACAGCAAATTCCTTAATTATACATATCAGATGGCAAGATATCATCATGAAAGATATGACGGAAACGGTTATCCGGATAAACTCGCCGGACAGAATATTCCATTGCTTGCAAGGATTTTGTCGGTGGCGGATGTTTATGATGCGCTTGTTTCGAAGCGTTCATACAAGCAACCATGTACACATGAGCAAGCCTATAATATTATTACGCAAGGAGCTGGAATTCAGTTTGATCCATCTGTTGTTTCGGCATTTCAGCGTGTTCATACCGATATTTATGAGGCGTCAAGGCAACTTGATTACCAGGAAGCACTGCACAAACAGCAACAGATGAGCGCTCGGCAGATGACTGCTATGCCGGTTGGACAGAAGTGATAAAATGTTACCGGTCAAGGACTGAACAGTAACGATAAAATAGGGCTACCGATTGGTGATTTAACAGTAACACAGCGTTTTGATTTTCGGATAAAATTGTTTACATTTTTTTTTGAATGTGATAATATACAATCGATGTGCAAAACATCTAATTATTATTTTGGAGGTACTACAATGAAAGGTACAGTTAAGTGGTTCAACAACCAGAAGGGATACGGATTTATTTCTGACGAGCAGGGTCAGGACGTATTCGTACATTATTCAGGACTTAACATGGAAGGCTTTAAGTCATTAGACGAAGGCGCTGCTGTTGAGTTTGATGTTGTACAGGGTGAAAAGGGACCTCAGGCTACAAATGTAACAAAGTTATAATCAAGTTAATTGTGCCTTTTCTACTAGATATACATGGTATAATTCGTTATATGGGTTTATGATAGGGGAATAGCAATTGTATTAACAAAGATTACAATAGGGAGATGTGGGTGACCATGTCTCTCTTTTGTTTTGTGAGTTGTGAATCCTATCAAATCCTTGAAATATCTACGTTTTTAGGTTAAAATGCACGTGGTGAGTCTTAAAGACTAATATACGTTATGTGTACTTTAAGGAGGAGAAAAGTGGGAAAATTCAAAAAAATTCTGAATCTTGTATTTATTGAAGGACTGAGCGGAATGGCTCTTGGTTTGTTTTCAACGCTGATTATAGGTACGATAATTAAGCAAATTGGTGCATATGTGCCTGGAACAGTAGGCGTTTACTTAGTTGCATTCGGATCGATTGCATCGAGTATTACCGGTGCCGGAATAGGATGTGGTGTTGCGTATAAGCTGAAACAGAAGCCATTGGTTATTTTTTCGGCAGCAGTTTCCGGTATGATTGGGGCTTTTGCCAGCAAAATAATTGCCGGAGCAGTTGTTGTGGAAGGTGTGATTAATTACGCAGGACCGGGTGAACCGCTTGGCGCATATGTTGCGGCTTTGGTTGGTATACTTGTCGGAAATCTCGTTTCGGGTAAAACGAAGCTTGATATTATTCTGACTCCGTTTGTTACTATACTTTCGGGTGCTTTTGTCGGTATTCTTGTTGGACCGCCTATTTCAGAGTTCATGAGTTGGCTTGGACGTATAATTATGTGGGCAACTGAGAAGCAGCCATTCCTTATGGGTGTTCTTGTGTCTGTCATCGTCGGTATGGTGTTGACATTGCCTATAAGTTCGGCGGCTCTTTGTGTTATTCTTAATTTGAGTGGTATTGCAGGTGGTGCGGCTACTGTTGGTTGCTGCGCCAATATGATTGGTTTTGCTGTTGCAAGCTTTAGAGAGAATGGTATCGGCGGCTTTTTCGCGCAGGGACTTGGAACTTCGATGCTGCAGGTGCCTAATATTATGAAGAAGCCTATTATCTGGTTGCCTGCGATTATTGCAAGTGCAATTACCGGTCCGATTTCTACAATGGTATTTAAGATGACTGATAATGCAACCGGTTCCGGTATGGGAACATCAGGACTTGTCGGTCAGATTATGACATATCAGGATATGTGTGCAAACGGTGTATCAGGTGCGGTTGTGTTTGGTGAAATATTGCTTATGCATTTTATTCTTCCCGGCGTGATTGCTTTTGCTGCTTCGGAGATTATGCGTAAGAAAGGCATTATCAAAGAAGGCGACATGAAACTTGATGAACTGTAGAATTTGATTCGTAAATTGTGCAATTTGGAATAGTGTCAAACAAATTATGAAAACCGATATTGGTTCTAAGAAATGGGGGTGCTTTGAATGGGTAATGCGAATGAAACATCAAATGTTGAGATGTATGTGGCAAATGTATCACATGAGATACGAACACCTATGAATGCGATTCTTGGCTTTTCGGAATTGATTCTTGGATCTGATGATATTGATGAGATTAAATCTTACGCCAAGGATATCAAAAGGGCTTCGCGAAATCTTCTATCAATTATCAATGATTTGCTGGATATTTCCAAGATGGAATCGGGTGAACTGGAATTAATCCCGACCCCGTATTATTTGCATGATTTGTTTAACGATGTTGAAAATATAATTTCCATACCTGTGCATAATAAGGGACTTGATTTTAAACCATATATAAATCCTGAGTTACCGGGGAAATTGCTGGGTGATGAATCACGAATAAGGCAGGTTCTCATCAATATTATTAATAATGCGATTAAATATACGCGAGAGGGAAGTGTTTCTTTCTACGCGGATTTCGAATATTTGCCGGATTCAAATTTGATTAAGCTTATTTATCGCGTGAAGGATACAGGTATTGGTATTAAACCTGAAAATCTGGATAACATTTTTGATAAATTTAAGCAGGTTGATTTTGCGGCAAATAAGGGCATTGAAGGAACCGGTCTGGGACTTTCGATTGCACTTAAACTTGCAAGAATGATGCAAGGCGACATTACTGTAGAAAGCACTTATGGTGTCGGAACAACTTTCACAATTACATTGATACAGGAAGTGCTTGACAGGAAGAAATTGTCTTCATATATTTTACAGAAATCAAAAGAAGCGGATGCGATTGCGGATAGTTACCTGTTTGCTCCGAATGCCAAAATTCTGGTAGTTGACGACAATGAAATGAATATCAAAATTATGGATGGTCTTCTTAAAAGGTATCAAATCACGCCGGATACGGCTATGGATGGTTTTAGTGCTCTTGATAAAATAAAGGACAATGAATATGATATGATTTTCCTTGATCATATGATGCCGAAGATGGACGGTATTGAAACACTTGAGAAACTCCGTCAAATTCCGGGACGTGAGAGTTGTGTTGTAGTTGCATTAAGTGCAAATGCCATTGTTGGCGCAAGGGAAATGTTTTTGGAAAAGGGATTTGATGATTTTCTCTCCAAACCGATTGAACCTGCACGAATAGAAGAAACACTTAAACTTTGGTTGCCGGAGAACCTTGTTATCGAAGGGAAGATAGAAACCAAAGAGGATGCTGCGGATGCTGATTTTGAAATAAAGGGTATAGATGTATTTTCGGGTATGATGAAATGTGATAATAATTTGGATGATTACCTGGATATATTGAAGATAGTTTATGAATGCAGTGATGACAAAATTTCGCAATTGAGGGAAAGCGTTACTACTAATGATTTTGAAGGTTATACGATTGCAGTACATGCTCTTAAGAGCGTTGCGGCAAATATCGGTGCACACAAATTGTCCATGCTTGCCCGAGTTCATGAGCTTGCCGGTAAGAATAAGCAGACTCAGTTTATTTGCGATAATTACGAAAGCTTACTTAAAGTTTTTTCTGATTTGATTGTAAATGTCGAAGATTTACTTAAGGAAAGGGGGAGACTTTAGGAATGAAAAAATCTGTCCTGATAATTGATGATGATGTAATGACTCTTCGGGTCCTTAAGAAATATCTTGAAGATGACTATGTTGTTTATATGGAAAACTCCGGTTTCAGAGTTGTTGACCGGTTACTTGAAAATCCGGTGGATCTTGTTTTGCTGGATGTTGAGATGCCGATAATTAACGGCATAGAGGTTTTTTATAAAATCAAAGAAAATGAAAAGATTAAGGATATTCCTGTGCTTTTTTTCTCGGGAGTATCAAATCCTACGGTTGTCAGAGAAGTATTATCTCATGGTGCGGCAGGTTATTTTGTGAAATCCTCTTCAAGAACTGAATTGTTGATTAAAGTCGAGAGTATCATCGGCGATACCAAAGACGCTTCAGAAGCCGGAAATGCCGAAACGATTGACTGTTTAAGTAAGAAAAATACGATATTGGCCATAGAACAAAATTCGGAAATTCTCAAGAAATTAAAATATGCATGCAAGGATGAATATACATTTTTATTTGCAACGAATCTGTTTAGAGCATTGGCGTTGCTTGAAAAGAACGACATTGATGTGTGTTTGCTCGGAAAGATACAGGTTCTGGAGTCCAAGGCAGAATTACTTGAGAAGATAGAGAGAGTGTATCCAAGGCATATTGAGGTAATAGAGATTGATGAAGAAGGCGATGTCTCTGAGTTGATGGAAAAGGTAGGAAGAATATTTGCTGAGTAGCTCAAAAAAGAAAAAAGTTATCAGAACCATTATTTTTACACTTGTTACTGTATTTATTTTTGGCGTACTTGTTGGAGTACTGGTAGTTAAAATATGTGATAAGTTTGCGGATAAATCCAAAGATGAAGGTTCAAATGTTATAGTTACAGAGCAACCTGATGTGAATGTAACCAAGATTTATATTCCTGACAGGAAGCGAGTGTTTGGTCTTATACCGAAGAATTCATATAATACGGAACGATTTGCGGTTGAAGACGGTTTTATGGCTTATAGGGATGAAAACGGAGAGAAAATATCACATCTCGGTGTTGATTTGAGTTATCATCAGACAAGTGTTGACTGGGATAAACTTAAGAATAGCGGAGTTGAATTTGTCATGCTGCGATGCGGGTATCGTGGATATTCAGAGGGTGGTCTTGTCGAGGATGAGAAATTCAGAGAGTATGCACAGGCTTGTAATGATTACGGAATACCTATGGGAGTTTATTTCTTTTCTCAGGCTGTAAATGCTTCGGAGGCAAGGAAAGAGGCTGAGTTTGTTGTGGAGCTTATTGAGGATTACGATATAAGTTATCCGGTTGCATATGATACAGAAGTTGTGCAGGAACCTGATGCACGAACAAATGCGGATGACATTACTGATGAAATGCGTACGCAGATGTGTATTGAGTTTTGCAAGGTTATTGAGGAAGCCGGATACTATCCGATGATTTATGCTTCCGAGAATCGATTGAGAAGAGATTTGATTATTTCTGAATTATCGGATTATGACATTTGGGCGCCGCAATATTACGAAGAAAATGATTTTCTGTATGATTTTACGATATGGCAATATTCGGAGAAAGGATTTATTCCCGGAATAGATGAAGAGGTTGATTTGAATATCAGTCTTGTTGACTATGCGGATTTTGTGCCGGATTTAAGAAAGAAGGTTACGGAAAATGCTGAAGTAATTCCGATATCTACCGATTCAATTTCATTTGAAGATGGTCTTGAGGGTAATTATGTTATTTCTTCGAATGCGCCTGCTTTGGAAATTGATTTGCCGATTAATACCGAGGGCGGTGCAGCAAAACCTGAGTGGTAAATTTGGAACGGAAATAGTCATTTGCGATTAAGTAAAGGTTATTTTGTTGAATGGAAGAAAATATGTCTACTGAATTTAATTATTTAAGTGAAGATGAAGATTATATCTGCGAAGACTTTGAAGTTGTCGGAATGGATGAATATGAATTGATTGAGTCGGATTTATATCAGTTTAGTGCTGTCGGCGCTACTGAAACAAAGGATGAAGTCGAGAAAAATGCACAGAAAGAAACAAATTTGGATAATGGTTTGGAAATATCTGATGACAACCCGGAAAAAAGTTCAATTGACTTAGAGGATAGTTTAAATAATTTAGAGAATAGTTTAAAGAGCAAGTTTAAAAATAATTTAAAAGAATCGGAGATTGAGGAGTCAGATTACCAACTGCTTGATGATGATGACTTCAAAATAGAACAGTTGGAGACATATAAGCCGTTGGCTGTTGATGAGGTGTCGTTTGCCGAGACAACTGAATTTAAAGCAAAAAGTGACAAGATTGAAGAGGTTCTTGCCGAAATAAATCGCGAAACAGTTTCTGAGGCACTTATTACCGATGAAGACGAAATTGATGTAGCGTATTCTGAATTGGATTCTACGGAAGAGAAAATCGAATTTTCCGAGATAGAGATTTCGAAGCAGGAAGCTAAAGGCAGCATTCAGACCAAAGACCTGCGTGATATGTGTACTCAGTTTTCAAAGATCAGTTCGTCGGGAATAAGTTCCGTTGATACTGTTCGGATTTTGATTGAGCAGACTGAGAATAGAATCCTTAAAGATGCTTTGCAAAGTATAAAGGAACAGATGAAAAACGGTAATGATTTATCTGAGGCAATGATAAATTGCGGTTGTTTTCCTTTTTCACTTACTGTTGCAGTGTCTGCCGCCGAGAAAAATGATATGGTTCCGCTTGTTTTTGAAAGATTCGGTGAAATTTATAAACTTGAAGATGAACATAAGTTAATGCAAAGACGTTTGGTTTTTTATCCTGCGTTGATTACGGCATGTTCTATCATTGTTATGATTGTTATGATGCTTGTTGTGTATCCGCGATTTGTGGATATCTTTAAGGGGCTTGGCGGTGATTTGCCGAAGCTGTCTAAGGATTTGCTGCTTATTGCCAATGGGTTAAAAAAATCATGGTGGATTTTGCTGATAATATTTGTGCTGATTTTTGCCGGTATTTTGATATATAAGTGGATAGTAAAACATAATGTGCTTGGTAAAAAAATCGGTATAAAGTCAGTTCCGGAAGGCTCATACGGGCGTTTTGATTTATATGCACGATTTGCCAGATACATGAATGCAATGTTAGAAGTCGGCGTTACCGAAAAGGATGCACTATTTGTAACGGCCAGAACTTTTGTTGAATATCCGTTTATGACCGATAATCTTCTTGCAGCAGCAAATGCGTCGGCAGAGGGTTCGACATTGTCGAACGCTTTATGTGTGTTTGAATTCTTTCCTTTGCTGATTCTGCAAATGATTTCAGTAGGGGAAGAAATGGGTGATACACCTAAAATGCTCATGCATATTGCTGAATATTATGAAGATGAGGCTGAAAAAATGGCAAAGAAAACGGCTGACAGGCGTGAACCGATTGCGATTGCTGTTATGGTTGCGGTTGTATTGGTTTTGCTGCTGGTTATGCTTCAGCCGGTACTTGAATTCTATGAACTGGTTAAGTCAATGTAGATGGAGGCGGAACCATGAATAGACCACAACATAAACAAGCTGTTATTGCATTGTTTTTGTTAGGATTGATTAGTTTGTCGATTGCGTTTGTATATGCAGGTACAATTGCTTTTTCAACACATTTAATGGAAAAACAGAGTGTGGCGAGGGCGGATTCAAGCCTCGATTTGGCAATCAGTGAGCTATCGGATTTTGTTAGTGATAACGCAAAGGAAAGTTCTGAGGAAGTATACGATTCTTTGCTTTTGGAAACGACAAATGATAATGCAATGATTCTTGATGTGAGAAATAAAACTTCGTTTTTTGAGAAATATATTGATATTCTTACACAGCAGTTTGCTACATCGGAGAGCACGATAGAGTATCTTGAAAACGGTTTGATTAAGGATGAATTCGGAACACTGAAAATCAGTGATAGTTGCAATCCGAAGTTAGTATATGATTTTGATGCGAATACTTCCGAAATTAAGGAATGTTTGCTTAAAAATATAGTTATTCAGTATTATATCGGTGATCGATTTATTAAAGAGCGGGCTTGCGTTATTAGAATTCCGGAGCCATTTGTTACTTTCGCCGATGAGAGTATTGATTTTATGGAATATTGCCTTTGGGGTGCAAAAGGCGTTTATATTACAGGTGATACATCTACAATAGTAGGAAGTATTTGTGCCGGTACCCATACTTATGAGGAAGGAAGAGAGGCCGAAGTTGCATTTGGTGAGAAGGGACCTTACGGCGGTGTGAATTTTCTGACAACTCAGGTTGGTATTTATGGGGATTCGATTGTTTCTACCGGTGATATTAATTTAAAGGGTGCGTTTGTTCTTTTTGGAAGTGACGATGACAAAATCAGTCTTTTTGCAAATACGTTGAATGAAATCGAAAATTATCCTTCCAAGACAAAATATGAAATTTGCGGTGAGAGATATTTCCGTGACGGTTCGGTAGAATTTGTAAATGAAGAAAATTACAACGAAGTTGTTGAGACTATGCAGGCTGTTTTCGGTGAGGTCAAAAATATTTCATCATCTTACTACAGCAGAGATGATGAGAATTATGAAGGAACGTATGAAAAAATCATTTCTGCATCGGATGTTACAATAAGTGAAGATTTTACCGGTGTGATTATTGCCAGGGGGAATGTTCTTATTGAAGCTGACTGTAACGTGGAAGGCGTTGTAATTTCAGGAGATAGAATTTATATTTACGGTAACAATAACATAGTTTCGAATAAGGATTTGATTGGGCAAATGGTTAATGAGGAGCAACACGAAGAAGGTAGTGACGAAACACAACATATAAGTAAGTATATAGATGTATTTCCAAAGTGATGTTTGGAATGCATATCAAAATGTTTTTTGTACTTGAAATGACAATTAGTTAATGCTAATATCATATTATGTAGCATTTGTGACGAAAAGCAAGTGCTAAACGTATATAATGATACCATAAAGTATTGCATACATCGGTATCGTAGTGTTACCGGTCAGGGACAGAGCAGTAACATCGTAGTCTGGGGCTCTTGCCCATGACATTATAATACTACAAAAATATATAACTTGGAGGTTTTTATGTCAACAAACGTAGAAGTCAAACTGTTTGGAGGATTTACAGTTTGCAAGGATGGAGAACAAATTCTTGAAAATTTATCTAACACACGGAAAACGAAATTATTCTTATGCTATCTGCTTCTTAACAAGGATAAAGCAATTTCACATAAAGAATTATTTGAACTTTTGTGGTCGGGAGAGGATTATTCAAATCCCGGCACAGCGCTTCGTACGCTTCTTTATCGTTATCGTGCTATGATTGATTCTGTGGGTATTACTTCACTTAGAAACTCTATTATATCAAGACGTGGTGCATATCAATGGAATCCTGATTTGGATGTTTCGATTGATATTTTTGAATTTGAAAAGATTGCGAAGCGCGGTATCGGTGAGGATTGTATTGACGAGAAGAAGGCGATTTTTCTTAGACAGGCAATTGAAAAATACACCGGTAATCTTCTTCCTGAATCCAATACGGAACATTGGGTCGTTCCTAAAGCCGTATATCTTCGTGAATTATACATTAAGGTTTGTATGGAATATATAAATATTCTTAAGAAGAAAGAAGCTTATGATGAAATTGTCAAGGTTTGTACGAATGCTCAGAAGTTCGTTCCGGGTTCGATTGTACTTGAGAATGAGTTGAGTATTGCAAGACAGAACGGTGCCGAAAATGAAAAAGTGGCTCTTGAGTACAATGTTGTAGACAGGGCTATGTATGAACTTGATTTGATTATTGATGGTGTTCAGGAAGAAATGGAGGCTGATTCTTCAGGGAATACAGCATTTGTTTGTGAATATGAGATGTTCCGTCAGGTATATAGACTCCAGAGAAGACTTCTTCTTCGTACAGGCGAAACAATGTTTCTTACAATTGTTACGCTTCGTTCAAAAAATGTTGACAGACATGAGCCGATTAAAAATGAACGTGCAATGTCTTCGTTACTTGACTGTTGTAAACATGAGTTGCGTATGGGTGATTCGATTTGCAGATATTCGGAAGATCAATATGCAATTCTTTTCCCGGTTGATTCTTATGAAAATGCGTTAAAGGTGATGGAACGTGTGCGTGTGAGTTTCTACAAGAAATCGAATTTGAGTGAGTATGTTCTTGCATACAAAATTCGTCCGCTTAAAAATGCAAAGGAGTAATTCATGGGCGAAAGGCGTAAACGTATAGGCGTGTTTATTGGCAATGCCGATGCCTACCATACTCGGACTGAATTGCGCGGTATGTATGATGCTGCTGCAAAGTCAGGAGTAGACATAATCGTTTTTTCAGGAAATCAAATTGAATATTGTTTTTTTGATGTGGATGAAATAGAGAGTGATTTCAATCATTATATCGAAGCTATGCATGACTATGTCAGAGTTTTGAATATTGATGCACTTATAATCTGTTTCGAGTCACACACGATATTTATGGATGCTGATTTTAAAAAGAAATTCATAGATTGTTATTCCGATATACCGTGTGTGTTTTTGCAAGCGCGCTCTGACAAGGATAATGCGGCTGCAATACTATCCGATAATTATGGTGGAATGCGAAGTGTTGTTGAACATTTGGTTAAATTTCACGGTTATACCAAGCTTGTATATCTTGGCGGTAGTGAGAATGATTATGAGGCAATTGAAAGACTGCGCGCATTCAAGGATGTTTTACGGGAAAATGATATTCCGATTAACGATACAATGATTGCTTATGGTAATTTCGCTGATTTCTCTAAGGAGCAGGTAAAATATCTTCTGGATAACAATAAGGAAATTGAAGCTTTCGTATGTGCGAATGATATTATGGCATGCGGTGTCTATACAGTCTTTAAGGAACGTGGTATCAAGATTGGAAATCCTCGAATAAATGAAGGGGCAATAGCTGTTACCGGTTACGATGATAGTGATTATTCTTCAAGAATCGATCCGGCGCTTACTACCGTTAGACAGGGTTTCTTCTCTTCAGGTTATTTTGCTGTGGAAAAAGTTCTTAAGCTCCTTGCGAAAGAATCCTTAGCAAGTGAACTTGTACATACCCAGTTGATAGCGAGAAGTTCATGTGGTTGCTCTTACGGCTATCGTCAATGGTTTGTGCCTCCGAATGATACTGAGAAGGTAAAACCTGAATTTTATGCGGTTAAAGTAGCTGAGAAAATGAAAGAGGAGATACTTCTTGACGGAGTTGAAGATGCAATAGGCGATAAAGTTTACGGTATACTTTTTGAAGCGATTTCTAAGGATGTTTTGATGTGGCAGGGAATAACCCATGATACGCTCACACCGTTAACTGTAACAAATCAGCTTAGAGAGTTGATTCATGGTGAATATGTCGGTTACATTTCCGTAAATGCATTGCTTACTGTGTTTGCAGAATTTGTATCCTGTATGATACATTATTCCAAGCGCTTGAGCGAAACTGTACTATTGTCCGATATTCTGCTGGAAGGAACAAGATATATACAAACTTTCATGAACGGTATGTATGCAAACAAGAAAGATGAGAGCAGTATGCAGGCATGGCAGATGTCATTAATGCAGCGAAAGATGTTTCTTAATTTGCAGGATAAAGGTAAGTTGCTTGAAGCTGCGCTGGATACAATTGCTTCAATTGATAAGAAAGAAGTTTATCTTTTTCTTTTTGATGAACCAAGGACGTATGTTGAAGGCGAAAAATGGAAAACAATTGGTAGTGTTTATCTCGCTGCGTATTTGGATAAAGAAGGCAAAACAATCGTTACCGATGATAGAAATCGTGAATATATTAGTGATGATTTCTTTTGGAAACTTATTTCTTCCAAAGAAACTTCAGGAGTTAAATATGTGGTATCGGCAATTCATTTTTCCAAGAAAGAGTATGGTTTGATTGTTGGTTTACTATCTCAAGATGATATTGTATTTCAGTATATGTGCGGAATTCAAATAGGTATGGCGCTACATGAGAGTGATAAATAGAAGATGTGCAGTTACAAATGCTTAATATAAGGACTTTTACCGAGATGGCTTTACTTGAACAAGTTTCAAAATGCAACCTCAGTAAAAGTCCTTTTGATTTAATGTGATTATACCGACCGGGCAGATTTATCGTTACTTTCTTCGGCAAACAACAATTTTAATATAATTGGAGTTGCAATACTTGATACAATAATCAGCAAAATGACGGAGGTGAAATAAACCGGTTCAAGCAATCCTACACTCAGACCTTTTTGCGATACAATCAGGGCAACCTCGCCTCGTGTCATCATACCGACTCCGATTTTGAGGGAATCTGAAAGATTGAATTTACAACATTTGGCAACTAAACCGCATGCAATTATTTTGGTAATTAATGCAACAATTACAAAACAAATTGAAAATAAAAGTATTTTACTTGAAAAGTCCTGTATATCGGTCTTTAAGCCTATACTTGCAAAGAAGATAGGACCAAACAGCATATAGGAATTGACATCTGTTTTTCTTGCAATGTAGTCGGAATCCTGAATACTGCAAAGGATGATGCCGGCAAAGTAGGCACCGGTAATATCCGCTATTCCGAAGTAACGCTCCGCAATATATGCGAAAGCAAAACAGTATGCAAGACCAAGAATCGGAATACGTCTTGTGTGAGGCCATTTTTTATCCATCCATTTGAAAACATGATAGGATATTATGCCGATAATAATCGAAAATACAAAGAACATAATTGTCTTTAAAATGACGTTTCCAATATTTGAATCCGGTGTTCTGAAACCGATGACAAAAGTCAATACAACGATACCGATAATATCGTCAATAATAGCGGCGGCGATTATTGTTGTTCCGACTTTACTTTTTAAGTATCCAAGTTCTTTGAGTGCCTGTACCGTAATGCTCACCGAAGTGGCTGTCATAATTACACCTATAAACAGGGATTTGTAAAATCCGGGGTCGTTGATTGGTGAGTACCCGTAGAAACATATGCTGAGAAGGTAACCGCCTGCAAGTGGAATAAATACACCGGCACACGCAATGAGACATGCGACAGGACCGGTTTTGAGGAGTTCCTTAAGATCTGTTCCAAGACCGGCCGAGAACATAAGAAGAACGACACCGATTTCAGCCATTTGTGTCAGGAACGGAGTTGCAGATACAATACCAAGAAGACTCGGACCGACAATCAAACCTGCAATGATTTCTCCGACGACTTGCGGTGCTTTTAATTTTCGGGAAAAAATTCCGAAAATTTTGGCAAAAATAATGATTATTGCCAAGCTTTTGAATATTTCGTAAGCTTCCATAAACTATTTCTCCTTTA
>JAZLIP010000068.1:0-30729 GCA_045617445.1 Lachnospiraceae bacterium
GCCTCATAATTTATTAACCGCCTCAATTACACTTCAAATTTATATCCCATTCCCCAGATGGTCTTAATATAATCGCCTTTATTTCCTATCTTACCGCGCAATTTCTTTACATTAGGATCTATCGTTCTTGCATCACCAAAATAATCATAATTCCATACATTATTCAATATTTTTTCTCTTGATAATGCAACAGATTTGTTTTCCATAAAATATGCCAGCAATTCAAATTCTTTAAAGCTTAAATCAATCAATTCACCGTCAATAGTAACTGTATGTGATTTCTTATCCAAAACTATACCACCGATTTCAATTCTGTTCTCCATACCGGCAGCATTGCTTCTTCTGAGTATGGCATTTGCTCTCGCAACAAGAATTTTGGGACTAAACGGTTTAGATATATATTCATCCGCTCCACATTCAAAGCCTTTCAATTCATCCATTTCATCGCCCTTTGCAGTTAACATAATAATCGGAATTTTTGATGTCTCGCGAATTTCCTTACACACCTGCCAACCATCCATCTTAGGCATCATAACATCAAGAATAATCAGTGAAATATCATTATGTGTATAGAAAATTTCCAATGCTTTATTTCCATCTTCCGCTTCCAACACAACATAATCTTCTTTTACGAAAAAATCCTTTACCAGCTTACGCATTCTACTCTCATCATCAACAACAAGAACCTTTATATCATCCATCTACATTTACTCCTATTTTCAATCTCCCAGCAGCTCAATTTCCTTTTCCCGTATTACGTTTTCTCTTTCCGTCAGTTCTTGTTCCCATGTCGCATATTTGTCTGCTATTGCATTTTCGTAATTTATCATATTGGGCGTTTCGGATTTAAGCAACACATAGTACAAAATTCCAATTACAACAAAAAGAACTAAATTAAGCATTAGGGATACCTTGTATTCTTTTTTGAAGGTTTTAACTTTTTTCTTCTTCTCTACCGAAATAGCTCTGTTTCCATTCTTACTTAAATTCCCCTGTTTTTTGAACGTACTGTACGAAACAGCTATAGGAATTTCCCGAATTTTTTCATCAGGTATTTCTGATTTTCTATATAAATACTGCTGAACAGTCCTCAAATATTCAATACCTATTGGAGTCATAAAAGTATTGCTGTCAAGCATTTTGTTATAAACCGACAATACCGCTTCGGGATTACTCTCATCAAGACGTCCCGAAATAAAATTAACCCTTTTTATTTCTTCTCTGGCAATATTGCCATCCTCCCCGTCAGCAAACAAATATCCGTCAACACATCTTCCATTATCAAGTTCCATAACGTTCCCCTTACTTTAAATGCTTATAGGTTTTGCCTAATTATAGACCTTATATCTTAAGTTTCGCAACAAATCCATCCTTTTTATACAAAATGTTCACACTTTGTTCTAACTCACAATATAACAATCACTTTGGAAAATGATTACCAATCATTTAAACAGTATAATCACTTACCAAAGCTCGCTCATCGTGAAACGCAAAGAAACACTGAATCACTCAGTGTTTCTTCGCTAAAAGTATATCAAAAGCCATACACAATCCGTAACTTAAGATTCTCTACATCTTAAATATTCTAACACTATTCTCAATATCATTTGCCACGTTCTTAAGTCCGACTGTTTCGTTCTCAATATCACCTACCATATTGCCAAATTCCGTTGCAGAAGCACTCGTCTCCTGGGTTCCTGCTGCATTTTCCTCCGCAATAGCTGTAAGATTCTGAACAACATCAACAACATTAACTCTGGCTTCATCAAGTCTCTTCGTCTTATCTGCAATGTACTTAACACCCTGCATAGAACGATCGATACCCTCTTTAACAACCTTGAACGCTTCATTTGTTCTGGAAACATTCTCATTCTGTTTTTCCATAATATCGTGTACCTGATTCATCGTTTCTACAGACTTACTTGAATCAGCAATAAGCGATGTGATTATTTCCTCTATCTGGCGAGCCGAATCATTTGACTGTTCAGCAAGCTTCTGAATCTGAGCTGCAACAACAGCAAAACCACGTCCCTGTTCACCGGCTCTTGCAGCCTCAATACTTGCATTAAGTGAAAGCAAGTTTGTTTCATCAGCAATTTCTGTAATAAGATTCGTAGCCTCGCGAATCTTAAGAGCTGACTCATTTGTAGTATTCGTCTGCTGAGAAATAACTTCAATTGCCTCAACAGTTTTACGATTAACCTGATCGAGTTCCATAAGAATTGAAGTTGCTTCGTCCGAAGATTTCTGCATTTCATAAGCATTCTTTTCAAGTTCCTCTACCTGAGCACTTGTTTCCTCAACCATATTACCCATGAGAATTACATTTTCGGTTGCCTTCTGCGTTTCATCAGCCTGAGAAGTTGCACCGTCTGCTATTTCATGGATTGCTCGTTCAACCTGCCCCGCTGCATTAGACGCAGATCTCGAAGTATTGTTAAGTTTCTCTGAACATGTAAACAAATTACCGCTCTGATTCTTAAGCTGACCAATAACTGTAATCAGCTCTTTTCTAAGATTCTCGACATATCGGCACATATCACCGACTTCATCATTAGAATTCAAAGCACGTTGGTCTATTGAAACGCCCAAATTACCTTTAGAAACTTCCTTGACAACATTAATGCCCTGATTAAGTGAATTCGTAAGTTTGGAAGCAATCAGAACAACGAGCACGGCACAAATTACACATATAGCAAGTACAATACCAATATTTGTCAAAACCACCTGCCTTATTTCAGCCTCAGCAGCTTCCTGACTCTTACCGGCAAATACCATACCGCAAACAGAACCGTCACTCGGCTGTGTAAGCGGCAAATAATATGCATAATACTTAATTCCGGCGACATCAACCTTGTCAGCTTCTTTCGTTTTACCCTGGGTTATTACGGTATCAACGACAGCAGCCGATGCCTGCGTATAAAGTACCCTACTACCATCTTTAATAACTGAGGTAGCATAACGAGTATCACCAAAGAAAATTGTTGTATCAATTTCAGATACTGTTTTGACATTATCAACCAAAGCTAAATCCGCAGTAATATTGTAATTATCACCTTTGTACAGCTGATCATCCTTCAATTGATAATCGCCTGTAGTTTGAGTTGCGATATGATCCCTTGTTGCAATCGCCGTTGCTCTCAATGCAGCAAATATTTCATTGGATAATTTCTTGCTTACCATCAATGATGTCACAACAGACGATACGACTCCGACTACAAGAACCGGAATAATTGCGATTAAAATAATCTTAGTCTTTAATTTCATAGCGTGTCCCCACTTTCATAAGAATATATCGCTATTTTAGCATTATTTGTACGTATTTGCAAGATACATTGATTGGTATATGTAATATATTCTGTCTATTTGGAGTTTCGTATATTTATTATCAAAATTCATCTTCCATTTTTTAAGCTTATCTCAGTGAGGATGCAAAAGCAACCAAAAACGTAAATTCAATGATTAATACAGATAGTCAATATATTAAGTCCCACTACCCTTGTATACTCCATATCATCCGATATTTTTCTAACAAGATGAATTCCTATATTCTTTGTAATATCGTGCGAATCAATAATTTTAATACGTTCAAGCGGATTAAAGTCATTCCCATCATCCATTATTCTCAAAATTATTTTACTTGAAGAATTTGCCACCTCTATTACACATGTATGCCGCCCACCATCAGTAAAACCCTTAGTGACAATGTTATCAGCCATTTCTTCAAGCGCCAATGACGAAAAATACGTTTTTCTGTGATCAACATTTTCTTTCTTACAAAATTCATCAATTTTACGTGAACACATAACAACTTCTTCTTTATTGTGAACAGAAAAATTCATTCTGTGTTCCTGCGCTATACCAAAATCATCCGGAAGCAAGAGAAAATCCTCCAATTTGGTCGGAATCTTTTTACCGGAAATAATTGTGTAAACAACCACTACAATAGTTGTCACAATTCCATTTCCCACAAAAGACATCCATATACCATGAATTCCGAATATCGGTTTCAGTATAAGCATAGATATTACCATCCCCGCCAATCCATCAGAAAAAGATAATATGTTTGTGATTTTCAACCATCCATGACATTGATAATAATTTTCAAAAAACACATCAATTCCCGATAAAAACATTGCTAATGCAAAATAAACAAACAATTCAACTGTCAATCCATATACGACTCCCGCACTTTCATCATAAAAAATTCTTGTAAACGGAACGCTGAGACAGGCAAAAATTATTGTAAAAGCAAAACTTATCGGAAATATTTTTTTGAATGCAATTCGCACAATATGTTTAACAGATTCGCTGTCATTGCTTCCAACAAAAACAGAAAACAATGTCCTTGCCGCAACTGATATGCCATACGAAAAAGCATACTCCAACGCGCCAAGTGTAGACTGCGCCGAAAGAGCTACAATACCAACATCCCCGGCAGTCGACATTATCATAGAATTAACCATATAGCCTCTTAATGAAAAATAAATCTGTGTAACCGCCGTCGGAAATCCTACTTTAATCACTTCAGGAAGAATTTTTAGTTTAAGCATTTTGCATGAAAATTTCAGCTGTGCTTTTCCAGTAAAATAATACTGCACCAATATCGCAAAATTCACCCAGCTTGCAACTGTCGTTGCAATACCCAGTCCTAACGTTCCCATATTCAGAACGCAAACAAAGAATATATCCATTGTCAAATTCAGAAACAGCATCATAGCAATACCTATTGCATTTCTGGCATGTTGCTGTTCCAATTCCAGAAAAGACGACAGATGCATAGCACAATATAGCGCCGGATAACTGAAAGCAATACTTCTTATGTAATCAGCAGTCAGAGCAAGCACTTCATCCCTTGCCCCCAAGAAAAAGCTTATAGGTTCTGCCCCAATGTATGTTACAAAAGAAAGAAACAAAATAATCAAGAACGTAACCATAACATCTGTACTAAACAGTTCACTTGCTTCATTCTCATTACCATTTCCCAATAGTTTCCCCAGCAAAATAACTGCTCCGCCAACTAATATTCCGCTGGTTCCTTGCAAAATATATTTTATGGGGTCATAGAATCCTATTGCTGCGACAGCATCTACGCCAATAAATCTGCTTGCCACCGTAATATCAATAACCGAATTAATACTTGGAATAATCATAGTCAGTATCGCAACGGGCATTAGTTGAAAAAATAACTTTGTTAACATTGTTTCATCATAATCTATACTTAATTGTTTGCTCATATATTCTCTTTCTTTAACAAAGTCTTTAATTTACAATATAGTAATGTACATTCAGTCATTTGACAACATTACCAAAAAACAATGAAGATACGCACCTTGGATGGGTTTCGTATCTTCGTGTTTTAGTGGACCTGGCGGGAATCGATCCCGCGTCCGAAAATCCTTTCATTAAATCTTCTCCCATTACAGTTATTGTTTATTTATTCCCGTCGATGTACGTCCAATAACAAACTCACATCAACAGTAGCTTCATAAATCTCCTATGATTTCAAAGCTTTAACCATAGGGTGCCCCGCAAGGTCGATGCCCGACCCTTAAGCAGCGGGTGACTTAAGGCGGACAAGCAGCAACTAGGCTGCTGCTAACGCTAATTTATTGTTTGCGTTTATATTTAGTTTCCCCTGTTTAACGTGGAATGGGAACACGAATGGCTATTTTAACTGCTAGATCCCCGTCGAAACCTGAACAAGCCCCTGTGTTTTTCAATTATACCATACTTTGAATATTAAAGTTAATTATCTTATGATTTTTAGAAATTTACCCGAGATTTCTGATTTTGAAATCACGCTCTGCCTCTCGTTTCATATCTTTCTTAGCAATATCTTGACGTTTATCATACAATTTCTTACCTTTTGCAAGGCCAATTTCAACTTTAACAAGGCAGCCCTTTAAATATACTTGAAGCGGAACCAACGTATAACCCTGCTCGGCAAGTTTACCGATTAACTTGCGAATTTCCGCTTTGTGAAGCAGCAATTTCCTTGAGCGTAACGGATCCCTGTTAAATATATTTCCTTTTTCATAGGGACTGATATGCATTCCAATAATATACACTTCATTATTCTCTATACGTATATACGACTCCTTAATACTACACTTTCCCATACGTAGGGATTTAATCTCCGTACCATACAGAGAAATACCCGCTTCATATTTATCCTCTATAAAATAATCGTGATACGCTTTTTTATTATTTGCAATCAATTTAAAATTATCACTTTTTGGCATATACATCCTCCACTTCAAGATGTTTCCGTGAGCGAAACTACTCCAACACAAAATCAACAGTATGCATAAACATATCAACCTCCTGACATTTAACGCGAACCTTCTGTCCCATATAGAATCTGCGTCCTGTCATTTCACCTACAAGTTCATAGGTTTCTTCAGAAAGCAAATAGTAATCATACGGCAGTTTTGAAATATGTACTAAACCCTCAATAGTATTTGCAAGTTCAACATATATTCCCCAATTAGTAATCCCCGAAACAACCGCATCATATACATCACCAATATGATTCTGCATAAATTCAGCCTTTTTCATTTTTTCCACTTCACGTTCGACTTCTTCGGCAATCCTTTCACTTTTACTGCTTTTTGAAGCCACATCCGATAATATTTTATTATAATACTCTAAATTTAAGTGTCCCTTTAAACACCCTTTTATTATTCTATGAATCTGTAAATCCGGGTATCTGCGTATCGGCGATGTGAAATGACAATAGTACTTGCACGCCAAACCAAAATGTCCATCACATTCAGTTGAATATTTGGCCCGTTGCATAGACCGTAATGCAATCTTACTAATCATTGCCTCTACATCAGTTCCCTTTACTTTTGCAAGCAAACGTTCTATTTCCTTTGGCTCAATTTCATCATTATTTATTTTTAATGCATATCCGAATTTGTGAATTATACCGTCAAGTGTTCGTATCTTATCAATTTCCGGTTTCTCATGCACTCTATATACAAAGGGAATTTCCAATTCACAAAAATGCCTGGCAACAGTCTCATTTGCCGCAAGCATAAATTCTTCAATAATATCGGTTGCGGTATTCCTTTCACGGAGCAATATTTCATCAGTTCTTCCGTTTTCATCAAGTGTTATCATTGCCTCCGGAAAATCAAATTCAACACTTCCTCTTTTCAATCTTTTGGTTCTAAGCAGCTCCGCCAGGTTTTTCATTTCAATAAACATCGGAACAAGCTCGGAGAATTTTTCCATTGTTTCGGCATCCTTATTCTCAACAATGCGATTAACATCCGTATAAGTCATTCGATAATTTGTCTTAATAACACTCTCATATATATTGTGTCCTATAATACGACCATTTTTGTCTATTTTCATTTCGCAGGTTAATGTTAATCGGTCAACATTTTCATTCAAAGAGCAAATTCCATTACTAAGCCTATGTGGCAGCATCGGTATAACTCTATCAACCAGATATACACTCGTACCACGTTCAAGAGCTTCCTTATCCAATGCCGAATGTTCATTAACATAGTGCGTAACATCAGCAATATGCACTCCGAGTAAATAGTAATCATCTTCTACCGACAGACTCACGGCATCATCCAAATCTTTGGCTTCTTCCGAATCAATAGTAACCATCTGCAAATTTCTCAAATCTCTTCGGTGCTTAATTTCTTCCTCACTTACTTCCGAAGGAATTTTTTCTGCCTGTGCCAACACCCGTTCAGGAAATTCACATTTAATATTAAATCCTTTGACTATTGAAAGAATATCAACGCCCAGATCATTGGCATGACCCAATATTTCAACAATATGGCCTTCCGGGCTTCTGCTGTCAGAACCGTAATCTGTAATTTCAACAACGACTTTATGCCCATCAACTGCTCCCATCGATCTCTCAACAGGAACAAAAATATCCTTAGCAAACAGCGAATTATCGGGAATAACAAAACCATAGTGATTCTTGGCTTTGTCAAAAGTTCCGACTACAATATTTGTAGCACGTGTAACAACATTCTCTATTTCGGCAGATATACGTTTGCCTGTTTTCTCATATTTAGGAATAATTGACACTGTATCAAGATGCATCGCACCATTTACATCATCCTTATCAATAAAAAATTCCTCTTCAATATCTTCAACCTTTACAAACCCGAAACCATGTTGCGTTATTCTAAAAATCCCAACCAAATTTCCGAAATCAGCCGGTGAGTATTTGCCACGTTTACTGACTTTTAGTTTTCTGCGATTCACCAGCTCCAAGAGCATATCATGAAACGCATCACGATCCTTCTTCTTAATCTGAAAAAAAACAGCCAATTCCTTCTCTTTCATAGGAACATATTTCTTATCAGACATGAATTTGACAAGAATATCCACTTTATCATCAGTCAAAAAATGATTGCCAGCTTTGTTTATACGAACTCCCTCAGTTGGCACCCGTTTATTTTTATTCTTTTTATTCTTTTCAATAGTCTTTCCGATTTCCTTTTTCTTAGCCATTTCCTTCAATCAATTTCCTATGTCGTATATCTTTTGCAATCCAATTAAAACCAAATTGCACACTTCGTTAAGCAAGATATTTAAGATTGCTTGCAAATCTAATCTTACAAACCTATTATTTTTTATCATTTACTTATCAGAACACATCCGGTGTATTGCCATAATTAAAAGTAGTCTATGCGGACTTCTGCAAATTTCAAAAAGCTCTTAAGATACACTTAAGAGCTTTCTGATTAAAATCTTTTTAAATTAAGTACCACAACAAAAATCATAAAAACAACAGCTAATATTCTGGTAAATTTAACAAGTTTTCCTTCCATTGATCTGCCCTTATTCTTACCCCAATATGTTTCAGCCGCACCGCTTATCGCACCTAAACCGGCTGATTTTCCTTCCTGTGCGAGTACAATAATCGACAAAGCCAAACAAATTAATATAAACAAAATAGTCAAAATAGTTCTTAACATAACAAACCTCCAAAAAACAATTCATCAAACACACTGTGTAATTCTATCATATATATTTTTCATTTTCAATACCAAAATGCTAATCCTAAACGGCAATTTTTATCTCGGCGAGGATACGTAGGATTCGGAACTAAATATCTCAACTGAAGCGAACCAGAATCCCGAGGCAAGACTCGTGAGCAAGTCTTAGCGAAATGATATCTGTATTTTCTTATATATTTCTTCACAACAAAAGAACCGAGGTGGGAGACCCGGTTCTTTTGCGTAACATGTATTGTTATAGGATGATAAGATTTCATCTCATATTGGTCAATTTGACAAACACGAATGTCTCTTGCTACCAATCAGTCCTCCGCTCTCCTGAAAATTACTCTTTTTCTCTCGCGAGAAAATCATCCTTTTCCAGGTACGCCAAAGCACCAACCTACCACAAAGTCACCCGGCAACTGGCTATCTTTCCACCTATCCGCCTCAACACCTACGTGTATATCGATTTCATACCCTCTCACGACTTCCAATCGTCATCCAACTACTCACCGTCTAAAGCATCAGCTCCACTGCTTTCATCTTCGCCAATTCTCAAATCGTTTCGTGCCTCCACACCACACTAATGTTTCGCACTCGAATATTTACATCTTATGACTTTCACCACCCGTTTCTATACACCTACATCTCGAAACCCTACTTAAAATATCTATCAAACATTCTTCGAACATTCTCTGACGTTCATCAAATATTCACTAAATATTTTTTAGTATTTTGTATCCGACTTACCCTCTTGGGAACTTATTCGGTGTACCACGAATAACTACTCATTCGTTGGCTAAATACTGGATTAGACCCTATAGCTTTGCGTCCTTACCTTTCGATAAGTTTGCCAATATTCAATTCATCTTATGGTTAAATTATACTCATTAAGATCACAAATGTCAACACTTTTATCACATTTGGTGTCAAATATGACATTTTTATTTTTATAAAACGAGTAGTCGACGAATCATTGATGATTACTGTGTTTGTGCCATATACCCGGTATCTTATATGATACATGCAAATTCTATTTAATATATAGTTTATATTTCGTTAATATTTTGTTTATTACGATTACATTTAGCTGCCAAATCTCTGTTTCCGGCGCGCCATACATACCACATTAAATTCAAGACGCGCTCGCGAGTCCCAGCGCGGGATTCAGGTCAGCTTCAGGGGCTTCTCTCACTGAGTTAAATATCTGTCAACTAACATTGCATGAACGAAAAAACGTTTCTTATTTGAACCGGCGCCTGAACAAGTAACAAGAGTAAGCGAATTACTCTCTTCCGACACCTCGGATTCCAAGTTAAATAAAGATTTGTCAAGTGCCAATCTTAAATACTGCCTGTATTGCTTCAAATTGTCGCAGGAATTATACATTTCACTGTCAGGCTTGTCTATATAGAAAGAATATATTTTATATCTGTATATTCCATCACTAAAGTACATATAAATATACGGATCCGCATCTATTATAGATTTATCTTTTCGAAATTTCTTCAAATTGCCAAACATTGTTCCGTTTTTCATCGCATGACCATAAATGAATGTATTATAATTTGAGAAATCTTTACTGTCTTCACAATCAATAAACAAACATCCTGCGAAATTACTTTCCTTTTCAAAGGTATGATGTAAATAGTAATCATTATCACTACCTTGAACTACAGGATAACTTATTTCGGCACCTGGAACATAAAGCCACCCTAAATAGTCATGATTTGCCGCTTTCAAACCATCAAAATCCACTTTGAAATCCGGAAAATCTTTACGATTGTAATTTCGTACAATCGAATCGTCGGTCACTTCGGTATCATCAATATCTTCAGCAACTTCGTCTTTACTTTCCGGGACATCATTCACAAATTTGTTTAACATTTCATACTCTTGCTTAGCTTTGCCGTATTCCGCCCGTGATTTACAAATCATCACACCGGATACTATGACGCCTGCACATGCAACAATCAAAATCAATACTCTTAATTTATTCATCCATTTTCCAACCTTGTACAATGTGATACTTTACCAAAATATAACACTGCACCAAACGGATTGTCAACGGAATATTTAGGTTGATAAATTGGCGTAAAAAAGCTCCCATCATACGATGAGAGCTTTAATAAACTATAAAATTATTTGTTTCTTAAACGTCTTTTTCTTGTTGAAAGTATGAAACATATAGTAGCTACACATGCTAACAATAATGCAATCCAAAGTGCAATTGCACTTGCATCACCTGTAGGAGGTCCAACTCTTGTACCAAGAACACCGCTGGTAGGTGTTGAACGAACACCCAACACACCTGATACTACTTCAGGTGCACGTACACCTTCAACCTCACCCGTTGAATTCGTAATCTTAGACAAATCAACTGCTACAGATTTAACTGTCTCATTGTCAATTGAGAAAGTATATGCTAGCTGTTCGCCAGTAACATCACGGTTTGTAACATATCCGTCAGGAGCCTCAACTTCTACGAAATAGTAGTCATCCCAAGGCAAATTCTCAACTGAAATCTTTCCTTCGGAATCTGTCTTATATGTTCCGTATCTATAATATGCATCTTGGAATACAGTACTTGCCGCAGCCTGTCCCGCTGTTCTTGGAGTCTTGCAATACAATTCAAATACTGCGCCTTCAAGGGCAACTGTTTCGGTTTCATCAGTCTTTGTAAATCTGACTGTTCCCATCTTTCTTGTATCAAGGCATGTAGCAGCAATCTTATCACCATTATTCACAACAGAGAACTCAATTGTTTCATCATTCAATTCATAACCTGAAGGAGCACTTACTTCTTTGAAATAATATGATCCATAAGGAAGCTCTGTTACTGTAAGAACACCTGCATCCGAAACGGAGAGGTTTGTTGTTCCGGCTCCTGCCTTACTGAATACATAAGCCCCGACTGTTCCTGTTGCACTCAATAACTTACCGTCTGAACTATACAGATTGAATACAGCGCCCGCAAGCTTTTCTCTGTTCTCAGCATCAAGCTTAATTAATTCTACCTCACCAATGATAGGATCGTCTTCCATTACAACCTGCTGTTCCACTCCATCAGCATTAACTGTAAATGTAATCGGATCAGCCAAAACATATCCTACCGGAGCTGAAATTTCAGTCAAAGTATATTCTTCTCCAATAGCCAATGCCTCAACATAATGAGATTCATTTGTGGACATCCATCTCTCAACTTCTTCGTTAGTACTTGTTCTTATAAGCGCTAACTCTGCACCGGCAAGTTCTTCTCTTGTTGATGCATCAATCTTGGAAATTCTTGTCTTGCTTGGTGTATTTGTAATATCATTACCACTTATTACCGACAAGTAACCTTCCATTGCAACTTCGTCAATATAATACTCAATTACCTTTCCGTTATCATCATACATAGGAAGGCGTTTTCTTCCTGCCACACCAAACTCATATTTCGTACTCGTATTAGGAATTATATACTTGTCAACAAGTTCATTTGTTCTACCGCAAGTATCAGTTGCATAAAGTTCAACAGTTACATTAGGTCTCTTGGCAGAATCACCGGCATCATTCCAGATCTTCGTACCTCCTATTTCAACGTATTCCTGTTTAATTCTGTTTGTAATTGTTACTTCAGCAACATTATTCTCTACCGAGAAAGAACCATTTGCATATTCAACCGTAATATCGTATCCTGTTGCTCCAACTTCTTTTACGGTATATACAAACTTATGACCGTCAGCAGTATTTGCATAATCACCCTCATCATTACTAAATCCGAGGTTGTATTCATATAAGGAGTCAAAGCTAAATGTATTATCTGCATTCAACTTGGTTTCTTTATACAACTTGCCGTCTCTAAACAGCTGAATAGTTACATCCGGACGCTTAATTCCGTCTGGATCGTACCATACTTTCTTGCCGCTGATTCTAAACGGTACAATCTTTGGTGTATTCTTAACATTGCATACAGTACCTTCAATCGAATACTTCTCGCCATTCTCGCCTTCAATCACGCTGGTTTTATTCGCAGTAACGATTTCACATACGTAATTTGCAGCGCCTGCTTCCTCGATGGAGTACGCATATTCATTACCTGTAGTCAAATCATACTTAGGTAAATCCTCAAATACATGTGTCGCCTCACCATTCGTATCAAGCGCACCATTCTTAATTACAACACAATCAAGTTCTCCATTTTCATCAATATCAACTCTCTTACCATTCTGAAGGAGGTAAATTGTAACATCATCATACTTAACATCCTTAAGAACATTACCCTTTTCATCCTTTTTAAGAGCAAACTTCTTAACTACCGTGAGATTTGTAATATCCTGTGTAAGTAAGTTTGTGAAATCCTGGAAGAAGATTGTATTCGTTCCATCTTCATCTTTAACAATATCCACTGTTGAAGATGTAAATTCTTTTGTAGCCGCATCTGACATAACTTCAACTGCCTGATACGTATACTCATAATTCAACCCATCACTTGAACGATATTTCTCAAGATCGCCAAATGCAAAGTTATTCTGACCATTCTTAAGAGTTACTGTTCTCACAGGCTCCTTATCCATCACTCCCGGAATAGCAGAATCTCTGTACAATTCAATTGTGATATCAGGATATTCAAATTCGGCTTTAATATTTCCTGCATTATCCTTTGGCTCAATCCAGAACTTGGTACCCTTAAATACTGTTGTCCCTTCTTTGTAATCATACATTACTTCGGAGCGAATAGTACCGTTTGCAGTCTTAACACATGAACCATCAATTACAAAAGTAATATCATCTGCAATGCTATATCCCTCAGGAGCACTTACTTCATGCATTCTGTATGTTCCAACAGGAAGCTTAACAGGAATAACCTCTGCATATTCTGCAAGTTCTGTTTCATCAACATCTCTGACTGAAAGAAGCACAGGTTTATCTGAAGATACCCATTCAGCAACCTTCTCATTTGCTTCGTTATAAACCTCAAGTGAAGCGCCTGCAAGGAATTGGTCTGTTGAAATATCTTTCTTGGAAAGAACAATCTCAAGCGGCTTATCCTTCATAACAACAGGACTCGGAACAGTATTTCCGTCTTCATTTACTTTAAAGATTACATCTTCGGCCACAGCGTAACCATCCGGAGCCTGAATTTCTCTCAAAGTATATGTCTTTCCACCCTCAAGCTTCTTACCATAAATTACATTATAATCAGCAAAGAATGCTTTTTCTTCTGCCGAAAGTTTGCTTTCTGATTCAACAGGTGTTATTAATGTCTTCTTATCAGATGAAATAAATTCAACAACAACTTTTCCATTCTCATCAATAACCTGAAGCTTAGCACCCGGCAACTCATCTCCACCTGTAATTGACTGTTTTGAAATTACCGCATTGATTACTGAATCAAACATTGTAACTGACTGAGTAACCATTCCGTTAGCATCTGTTTTCTCAAATTCAGAATAATCCTTAACCGAGAAGTAAATATCAGAAGCTTTAACAAATCCAACCGGTGCTTTAGTTTCAACAACTTTATACTTGTTTCCAACCTTAAGCAAACCATAATCAATAAGTACAGGACCGCTTACCGGTGATACCCATGCATAAATCTGTTCAAAATCATTACCCTTTTGCTCATACAATGCAAGTTCAGCGCCCTGAACATAATCCTCACTACCACCACTCAATCTCTTCTTTGAGATTTCTACACGAATAGGGCGATCATACATCGTAAGTGTTGCTGCATTACCTGAAACATTAGTAACAGCACTGACTTCAGCACTTGCTGATGCATCCTTTGTAATCTGGATAGTTCCGTCTGCATTCACAACAAAAGTAATCGGTTCTGCAGTGTAATATCCCTTCGGAGGATTAACCTCTTCCAATGTATACGTTTCGCCAACTTCAAGAGCAGTTGCAATTACGTGAGAATTTCCTGTTGAAATCCATGTTTCAATCACATCTTCATTATGAAGAATCCTGAGTGTTGCACCTGCAAGTTCTGTACCGCTTCCCATTTCTTTCTTGGAAACAGATACATTAAGTGCAGCATCTTCAAGGATAATGGTCATACCATTCCGGCTTCCGCTGACACGTGCATCCGTTGTAACACTTCCATCTTCATTTACGATAAATGTAATGTCGGTTGTAAGACCGTAACCGATAGGTGCTGTATCTTCATGAATAACATACTTCTTACCGGCTTTGAGTCCTTCTGCAACATCACCACCAATCTCAATAAGCTTAGGTGATGTTCCGCTTGTCCATACCGTAAGCGGCTCACCGATTTTCTTTCCATCCTTACCTGCCTCATACAATTCAATAGTAGCACCCGGAAGTTCTTCAGAACCGCCAATAACACGTTTAGAAATATAAACACGTATTGTATCATCGGTAATCTGGCATGTTAAAGGTGTTTCAAGCGATGCGCTTACTGTAGTTTCATCAAGTGTAACCTTATTGGTAATTGCAGCAGCGCCCTGTGGTAACGCATATCCGCTTGGTGCGGCAGTTTCCTTGAAGTAATATAATCCCCAAGGTAATCCCGGCACAAGAAGCTCACTTCCATTAACGTATTCTGACAATTCTTCACTTGTCATATAAAGAACACCGTCTTTATATAATTCAAATGATGCGCCCGAAATATCAAGAAGAGCTTCATTACCATTCTGATTCTTACCAAGTTTAATAAGCTTAATATTTCCGCAAGCTTTAGTATTGTATACAGTCGTAATTACATCTGTCGTTGACGCTTTATAGACATCAACAAATTTCTCAACCAAGTTTCCGTTGCTGTCTTTCTCAGGTCTGTCTGCCGGAGTAATTGAGAATTCATATCTTGTCTTATCTGCAATATATCCCGCATCCAAAGCTGACTTTTCATCTTCAAGGAAGTAATAATCACCCATTGGAAGACTCTTAACAATAACAACACCCTGTGCATCTGATGTAACAACAGTTGCCGGTACTGACTCATTTAACTTATTGAACACATTAAACTTAATTCCTGCAATTGCATTCTT
Organism: Lachnospiraceae bacterium; assembly: GCA_045617445.1. Taxonomy (GTDB): domain Bacteria; phylum Bacillota; class Clostridia; order Lachnospirales; family Lachnospiraceae; genus UBA2868. The sequence goes on from JAZLIP010000068.1 coordinate 15,977, forward strand.
TGAATCAGTATCAACTTTTACGAACTTAGCTGATGCCATAATTTCTGAATTAACAAATTCGTACTGAACAGCATCTGCAATAGCATTGCTCTCTGTAATGCTGAATGCAAGCTTGAAACTACTTACGCTGTAGCTTACATCAAGAGGAACGCTTACTTCTTCGAAGTGATAATCACCATATGTCAATCTACCTATTGCTTCGGCAGTAATGATACCATCTTCGTTTGTTGAGAATGTTCCAACGTTTTCATTCTTGGTATCATTTACAAGAGCAAATTCTACACCCGCAAGTGACTTTGGCTGATTACCGTCAAATTTCTTAAGAAGACTTACATATCCGTATCCCATCTGATTATATACGGTTGTCTTCTGTGGTTGCATAATGTTTGTCTTTGAATCAGCATTGTTCTCATTAATTGTCAAAATATTACTCTTAACAACATTCGTATCGCTGATTGCTTCATATCCGTAAGGTGCCTTAATCTCAAGGAAGTAATATGAACCCCACTCAACATTCTCAATAGTCAGAGTACCCTCAGCTGATGTTCTGAATACTCCGCCTTCTGCACCATATTTAGCCGAAACATCTATATCACCTGCTGCATCGACTTTATACAGTTTAAATTCAGCACCTTCAATAGCTTCATTTGTTTCTGCATCAAGTTTTACAAGTTCAAGTGTTCCAAGCTGCTGTCTGTTCTTAATCGTACCAAGCTCAATTGCAGCTTTGGTAGAATTAGAGTCAATTACAAATTCATACTTCTTGCCGGGCTCAATAATTTCATATCCGATTGGTGGCTTTGTCTCAACAAAGTAATATGAATCCCACTCAAGACTTGACACTCTGATTTCACCATTATCATTTGTAGTGTACATACCTACTTCATAAGCATCACTGAACAATGTTGAAAGTGTCTGACCCATAGTCTTTGGTGTCTTAGCATATAAAGTGAAAATCGCACCTGCAAGAGGTTTTCCGTTTTCATCTGTTTTTCTTAATACAACCGCACCATCTTCCGGTGTATTGTATACAGTCTTTGAATCGGTAAAGCTTACAAGCTGTCCGTTTGTCTCAATCTTAAAGGCTAACGCAGCATCATTTGCCACATAACCTACAGGAGTAATTTCTTTAAAGTAATACTCACCAAAATCAAGCGGTCCAACCTTAGTATCACCATTATCGCCGATAAGCTTTCCTGTTTCATCAGTCACATAAGAACCAACATATACCGAATTCGACTCAGTTCCCTTATATAACTCAAACATAACGTCAGACATTGGAACTTTGGTATTTGCATCCTTCTTAAGAAGTTCTACATATCCCTGAATTCTGTCATTCTTAATTGCTTCAATACCATTGAAAGCCTTACTCAAATTATCACCGTCGATAGTGAATGTATATTTGTCATCATTAAGTACATAACCTTCAATAGTAGATTTCTCTACCAAAGTATAATCTCCAAAGAGCAAACCGCCCTGTGAAGCCTTACCGTTTTCTGTAGTAAGCGTAGCGATTAATGATTCGCTGTCTGTACCATAATCTTTGTAAAGTTCAAATACAACACCGCTAAGAGGTGTATTATCAATGCTATCAAGTTTCTCAAGTTCTACATAACCCGGTAATCTGTCATTGTATGCTTCTGCAATCTGTACCTCTGTTACATTCTCCTGATTGATTTCAAATGAATACTTCTTGTTAGCATCAAATTCATATCCTGACGGAGCTGACTTCTCAACAAAATAGTAACTACCCCATTCAAGGTTGTTAACATTAAGAGTACCGTCATTCTTGGTTGTGCAATCCTTAACGAAAACATCTTTTCCGTCAGCACCTACCATATAAAGGCTGAATACCGCACCGGCAAGTGTTCCTGCCTTGCTGCCATTTACATTGTAATATTTGATAAGCTCAACTTCACCATAACGAGGATAGTTAATTACCACATTATTTTCAGCATTATCAAGTGCAACTGTCTTTCCGTTATCGGCAGTGGTAATCGCAAATGTATATTTATTCGTATTAAGTTTATACGCATCATTTGGTGTGGACTTTTCAACAAAATAGTAATTACCGATTCCCAAATTAGAATACGTTACCAAACCGCTCTCATTGGATTCAACATCTGAAATTTCCAAATTGGATCCATCTTCTGCCGCACCAACCTTATAAAGCGTAAAGACTGCACCTGCAAGAGGATTATCAATTGTCGTATCAGCTTTCATGAAACTTACTGCTGCACGTACCTTTGAATTAATACAAGTCTTTGAAACAAGCGGTTCATCATCCGGAGCCTGATTTGTATCAATTGCAAATGAAATATGCTCCTCGTTTGTTAAATATCCGCTTGGTGCTGACTTTTCAACAAAATAGTACTTACCAAAAGGTAATTGCTTAACAAGAATACGTCCGCCTTCCGGTGAAACCATAACTACATCGGTAGCTTCTTCGGAATAAGTATATACACCGTCCTTGCCTTCAACAAATACATAATCACCATTGTCCTTGTGCAACTCGAAAGTAGCACCTTCAAGTCTGTTGGCAGGTGTAGCATCATCAATCTTAAGAAGTTCAACATTTCCGTAAACCTTATCATTTGTCAATGACACAGTAAGCGGATTCTTTATGCTTTCTTCTACATTATCACTGCCAATCGTAACTATCTCTGTTTTAGTCTTGTCAGGTAAAGCATAACCCTCAGGAGCAGACTGCTCTTCGAAGTAGTAGCTACCCCACTCAAGATCTGTAATATTAATCTCACCATTCTTATCCGTTACATACAAACCATCTGCGGTATTATTCTTAATTTCTACAGATTCGGAACCATCCAATCTATAGAACTTGAAAGCAGCACCTTCAAGAGTACCTTTCTGCTCACCGTTAATCGCATAATACTTAATTAACTTAACAGAACCTGTATATGGTTTATTTGCAAGTTTAAGCCTATATGATCCGGTATAATCAAGCTGTGTTGCATTAATTACAAATTCAATCTTCTGATTATCCTTCTCGTAACCGGCCGGTGCATTGGTTTCCTGGAAATAGTATTCACCCCATGGCAAATCTGAAACCGCAATAACACCTTCTTTATTAGTTACGTATGTTTCAAATTCCTTATCGTACTTAATAAATCCTAAAACAGAATCTTTAACATAAAGTGTAAATTCAGCTCCTGCAAGACCTGTCTGAACCAAGTTGGCATCTTCAACATACTTAAAGAGTTCCACCTTGCCCTTCTTTGGAACATTAAGGGCAATACCATTCTTTCCGGCAGGTACAATCTTTCCGATAACAGATTGGTCAATTGTAAAGTCGTACTTAGTATCATTGATTTCATATCCTATTGCAGGCTTGATTTCCTTGAAATAATACTTACCATAAAGGAGGTTATTGTTTGTAACAATCTCACCGTTCTTATCGGTAACAAGATAATCATAACCATCAACTATTGAATCATCTGCTGCATTATACAATGCAAATACGGCACCTTCGATAACTTCATCGGAAACAGAATTCTTCTTTGTAAGCTTAGCCTGTCCGTAAACAAGTTCATTCTCTACAATAAGTTCATTTCCTTTAATATCTACCGTTACAACATTATCTACATTTTCAGCATCAATCTTAAATGCATACTCTTTATCAGAATCAAGTACATATCCTTCGGGAGCCTTTGTTTCTTTGAAGTAATAACCCCCCCATTCAAGAGAATGAACGGTAACATATCCCTGCTCATCAGAAACAAGCCCCATCTTTACAGGTGCATCCTGCCCCTTCTTGTAAAGATCAAACTTAGCACCACTAAGTCCATTGTTTGTACCCTTTTCAATCTTCCAAAGCTTAACGCTTCCAAGCTTAGGAGTATTTACAACAGCAGCTTTTCCATCAATATTTCTGTCAGCATTATCAATACTAACTGTCTTTCCGTTATCCTCAGCCGTAATTGAGAATGTATACTGTTTTTCGTTGCCGCTATATCCCTTAGGTGCACTGTCCTCCACGAAGTAGTAATCACCCACGCCAAGTCCTGTCTTATATACAACACCCTTTGTATCTGAAGTTACTGTACCAAGATCGATATCTTCAGTACCTTTCTTATACAAATGGAATATTGCATCGGCAAGAGCCTTTCCATCAACATCCGTCTTAACAAACTCTACATTTGCCTGAACAAGTGAATTCACAAAATCAAATGAAACTTCCTTACCCTGAGTATCAATCTTAAATTCAAACGGTGACTCTATCTTATTGTATCCTACAGGTGCATCTTCTTCGTATACACGATATGTGCCATAAGGAAGATCCTTTACTTCAAGAGCGGAACCATTCATAGTAAGAATCTGCTTGGTTGAAAGGAATCCTGCGGTCTTATCAAAAGTATATACACCATTTGAGCCACTGACTTTAACATTATTTTCAGAACCGTTAACAACCTGAACAAGATAGAATGTTGCTCCGGTAAGTTCCTTACCATTGTCATCAACTTTTCTGAGTTTAAGAGAACCATAAATCTTCTCATTTGCACATGTAATAATATTTACTTCAACAGAAGAAATTGTATTAGTCTCATTAATCACTACTGTTGAAGACTTAGCAGCATCACCTTCGGGAAGTACAAACTTCTCAGGTGCATAATCTTCTGCGAAATAATATGTTCCGTAAGGAAGGTTGTTAACAACAATCTCACCATTTGAATCTGTTACGTAAGTCTTCTCTGCATTAGGATAACGCTCACCATCCTTGTAAAGTTCAAAGATAGCACCCTCAAGAGTATTTCCTTCACCATCATTCTTTATAAGCTTGATTGCACCGGGTTCTTCTTTATCTGTAGCACCCTTAGCACCTGTCAACTCTACCTTAAGATTCTTGTCATCAATTGTGAAATAGTATTTTGTTTCAGAATCGGTAATATAACCGGTAGGTGCTGACTTCTCGACGAAATAGTAATTGCCCCATGGCAGATTATCTACTTTAATAATTCCGCCATTAGCAGTTACGTACTCACCATACTTATGATAATCACTGCCAAATACTGACGCGAGTTTCTGCACTACACCGGAAGGATTGGTTGAATAAAGTTCATAGGTTGCTCCATTCAAATTCTTACTTCTGTCAGAATTGAATTTCTCAAGAGTAACTTCACCCAATTCTCTTTCATTATCAGCAGTAATTGTAATGACTTTATCCTGCTCGCTTACAGCAAATTCGTAAGGTGCAGAATTGAGCTTGTAGCCATCAACAGTTTCAATCTCCACGAAATAGTAATTACCGAATTCAAGAGGTCCAACCACTTCTTTACTAATCATACCGTTAGTGGTCTCGAAACGATTAATCTTCTTAACATTCTTAGATGAAGAATCATTACCTTCTACTTTATAAAGATCGAAAATTACTCCGTTAAGTGTAGTATCCTCATCATCCTTATCTACCTTAATAAGTTCTACATAACCTGTAATTCGTTTATCTTTTACACATACAACCTTAATGTTTACATTTGCTCTGTTATCAGGAGTATTCTTCTCATCAATAGTAAACATTCCGGCATTTTCAGTTTCTACAAGATATCCTTCAGGAGCTGCAATTTCTTTGAAATAGTATGTTCCGACAGGGATATTATCTACAGCAAGCTTACCACTGTTGTTTGTAACAAAAGTATCTGTAGCACCTGATTTGGATGCAGAATATGTGTAGCTTCCGTTTCCGTTGTCAACAGCATATACTTTATTCTTATATGAAGCATCTGAATAAAGTTCAAATTCAGCACCTTCAAGAACTACCGAACCGTCTTCATTTGTCTTAATTAATTCAACAGAACCATAAACCTTCTTATTTGTTGCATTAATCGTCAACGGCGCATTAACCGATTCTTTAACATTATTTCTGTCAATTGTAACCGAAGATGTAATACAATTCTTAGGCAATTCATAAGAACTTGGAGCTGCCATTTCTTCAAAATAATATGTTCCCCACTCCAAATCTTTTACAACGATTTCACCGTTCTTATCAGTTACAAACAAACCATCGTTTGCTTCCTTATTATTGATTGCAACGGTAACACCGTCAACTACCTGCCAGAGTTTGAATGCAGCACCGGCAAGTTTTGAACCATCGGTTTCATCAGTCTTAATAAGTTTAATTGCTCCCTTACTTGCTCCGTTAGCAAACTCAAGACGGGCTGAACCGGTATAATCCAATGAATCTTTACCAATAGTAAATTCAATCTTTGTATCATCCTTTTCATATCCCACAGGCGGATTCTTTTCTAAGAAATAGTAATCTCCCCATGCAAGATTATCTACAGCAATGATACCATCATTATTGGTTTTATATGTACCAACAAGCTTATCACTGTTAAAGATATTAAGAATCTTAGTTCCTACATACAACTCAAACTCTGCATCGGAAAGTCCAATCTTAACGGAACCATCCTTAATATACTTAAACAATTCTACCTTGCCCGGCAAACGAGTATTCCATGCTGTATTGTCAGTCTTTCCTTCAGCATTCGCTTCAACCAAAGTACCCATATTAGCCTGATTTATTGTGAAGAAATATTTTGTTTCACTATCAAGCTTGTATCCTGTAGGTGCAGATATTTCTTTGAAGAAATATGTGCCGGCAAGAATATCCAAGTCAGTTTTAATTAAACCGTCGGTGTCAGACATAATGCTTTCATAACCGGCAACAACTTTACCGTCCGATGAATACAAAGCAAACACTGCTCCGGCAAGGGCAGATTTATCTTCTACATCCTTCTTATTCAATTTAGCGCCGCCATATACCAACTTATCTTCAGCATTACCAACATTAATTACCGCAGATACATTCTCGGCATTTACACTAAATTCGTATTTGGTTTCAGAATCAAGCGCATAATTCTCAGGTGCCTTAACTTCTACAAAATAGTAATTACCCCATTCAAGATTATCGGCAACAGCATATCCGTCATCACCTGTCGCTATCGTCTCGTAACCTGCAACCACCTTATTTGTATCAGCATTGTAAAGTGCAAACTGAGCACCCGGCAATCCGATATTTTTACCTTCTTCAACCTTCTTAATCTTTGCCGAGCCTAACTTTCTTACATTAACTACCGCAGCAAGATTATCAATCTTCTTAGTTAACGAAGGAAGTGTGATTGTCTTTCCATTCTCAGCTTCGGTAATTGTAAAGCCGTATTTCTCCGAATTAACTTCATAACCTTCCAAATTCTCTTCAGCAAAGTAGTAAGTACCAATACCAAGACCTTCCACAAGAACGTGTCCGTCTTTTCCCGAAGTAACTGTAGTCTGTGCCTTATATTCACCATTTACAGATTTGTAAAGTGTAAATGACGCACCTTCCAATGCCTTGTCATCATTATCAACTTTAATAAATTCAACATTTGCTTTTACAAGTGTATTTTCAAAATCATATTCAGCAACAGCACCTTGCTTATCAATATTGAAATAACGTGGATTTGTATCTCTCTTGTATCCGCTCGGAGCAGTTTCCTCATGTAAACTGTATTTTCCGTAAGGAAGTCCCTTAACATAAAGATCACCGGCATTGTCAGTTGCAAGAACATCAACCGAACCTGCTACCGCATATTCGTAGTTTCCTGCGCTACCCGAAACTTTAACCAGAGTTTCCGCTCCTGCATTGTCTACTAAGTAAAGCTTAAATGTTGCGCCTGTAAGCTTAGCACCCTTAGAATCTACCTTATGAAGCAACAAAGAACCGTAAATCTTCTCGTTAGCTATTGATATAACATTTACATGTACTTTCTCGCCTTTATTCTTCTCATCTGAAGTCAAAGCGTTGACTGTGTTTGAAGCTCCGATTGTTACACTTAAGCTCTTAGCAGCATCACCTTGTGGTAATACAAATCCTTCCGGAGCATAAACTTCAACAAAATAGTAAGTTCCCCAAGGAAGATTTGTAACTGTGATTTCACCATTTGCATCACAGGTATACACAGTACTGTTGTCAGGATATCTTGATCCATCCTTATATAACTCAAACTTAGCGCCTTCAAGCGTATGTCCCTCTCCATCATTCTTAATCAATCTAATGGCACCCGGAACTTCTTCGTTATCAATCGTATATGCCTTCGAAAGATCAACATCAAGGTTGGAACCATTGATTTCAAAGCTGAATTCTTTCGTATTGACAGCATAACCTGTAGGCGCACCAACTTCTTTAATAATATACTTGCCCCATGAAAGATTATCGAATGTGATCTTACCACCGTTGGCTGTAGTTGCTGTAGCAAGCGCCTTCGTAAGATTGTCAGCACTAAAGATACTGAATTTTGCACCATCAAGAACCTTGCCTGTATTCGCATCCAATTTAATGAAAGAAACCTTACCCGGAACTCTTTCATTATCAACAGCAACTTCTACCGCAACATCCGTACTCTTTGTAATGCTGAATTCATATTTCTTAGAAGCATCAAAACTATAGCCGGCCGGTGCTGACTTTTCTGTAAAATAGTACTTGCCATATTCCAATGCGCCGATTGCAGCGGCTGCAATTTTACCTGATGCATCTGTCTTATATGTACCAACCGGTGTTCCGTCAGCCTTATAAAGAGCAAACTCAGCGCCGGCAAGAGCACTTCCTGTCTCTTTGTCTTTTTTAAGAAGTTCAACGTAACCTTTAATTTTCTCATTCTTAACAGTAACATTTGCTACGCCACCGTTGTTCGTTACATTAAAGCTGTATTTTGCATCATTAACGACATAACCTGTAGGTGTTTTTTCTTTAAAATAGTAACCTACTGCATACGGAAGACCATTTACGGTAATCTCACCTGAAGCATTTGTAACATACTCTGCTGTTGCACCCTGTGATGAACTCTGAGTATATGTGTAAACGCCATTACGTAATACCGAATATACTGCACTACCGTTTGCATCATAAAGATTAAAACATACATTTGCCATTGGCTTTGAAGTGTCTTTGTCTGTCTTGACAAGCTTAACACCACCGCTTACCGGCTTATTTGTTACATTAACCACATAAACAGGGTTTCCTGAAAAATCAATAATTCCCGGTTCCACAGTATTATCAACTGTAAACTTGCCTTCTGAATTAGTTCCGGCAACATATCCTGAAGGAACTTCTTCCGAATATGTATAAGTTCCCCATGACAAATTCTCAAATTCTGCAATACCATCACTATCGGTTACTGCTGAAAGGACATTCGAAGTTCCTTCCTTCTTGAGGGTAAATTTAACACCCTTAAGCGGTTTCTCACTACCGCCAAGTAACGGTGAATATTTCTTAACAATTCTAACCTTGAAAGGAACAGGTGTATTCTTTACAGTGTATGCTCCATTGAAAGAACCCTTAGTCATTGCCGGTGCAATCAATGAAGTGCTGCTTACCGACCTGTTCACCATTCCATCGGTGCACACAGTAAAGTGCATTACTGTATCAACCTTCTTATATCCGTAAGGGAATACAATCTCTTCAAGTCTGTAATTACCATACGGCAAACCGTCCACATAGAAAGTACCATCCTTTGTACCAAGTGTATATGTCTTGGTTGCAGATGCAGAATATGTATATGCACCTTCCGAACCGGTCGTATAAATCAAAGCATTCGTATCATCATTTTTAAGATGGAAGTATGCACCGTCAATAGCAGTCAGAGTCGTAGCATCCTTCTTCATAACAGCAATCTTACCTGTGTTATGCTTCTTGTTTGTAATAACAACATTCCTATTCAAATCAGATGCACTTGTATCTTTAAGATAGAATGTTGTAGTACCGTTTACTACATCGTAATCAGCAGCATCCGAAATAGCATTTCCCTTAGAATCTGTTTCCTTAAGAGTATAAGTTCTAAGTAACGGCAATGGTGCAAATTTAATAGTTTCACCTGCCTTGATAGGAAGAACTTTCTTTGATGTATACTCTTTTCCCTTAGTATCATAATAAGTCGTACTTGAAGAAGCAGTTCCGTTTGTTGATGACAATGTCACATAGAAAACAGTTCCATCATTAATTGTCTTACCGCTTGCATCCAAATAAGACTTGGTAACGCTAAGCTGTCCAAGCTGCTTATTGGTAATTTCAACATTCTCATTACCGTCAACCGTAACATTTACACTTTGATTTGAAGAACCAACAGTACATGTTTTGGTATTTCCGTTAACGTTATAAACCACTTCATATTCGTTTCCGTTTGAATCAATGGCCTTCGATTTAACTTCGGTAACAGTATATGTACCAAAATCAAGTCCGGAAACAGTCTTCTTGCTACCAACATTTACAACAATTTCGCTATATGATGAACCAAAAGACTTATTTGTTTCATTGTAATATTTTCCTTCGGCATTCTGCAAAGTAACATAGAAAGTCTTCTTCGAAGAATCGGCAACAGCAAGATTCTTAAGTAATGTAATAGAACCTGATTCCTTCTTATTATCGAAGGTCATTGAAGTTACATTCTGTGTTGCGTTAATCGAATCACCCAAATAGTAAGTTTCTTCCTTGGTCTGATTAATAGCATAACCCGTCTTTATATTCTTAACTACAACCTTAACTATATAGCTTGTTGTATTCTTTACATAGCCTGCAATATTTTCAGACTCTTTTATTCTATAATAGTGAGTACCTTCATCATTCTCGGAATATGCAATCTGATCAAAAACAATCTTGTCTCCGCTATTCTTCTTAGTCTGAATGACATTCCATTTAGAGCCATTCCATTTTTCAAGAGTAAATGTAAATTCCTGAGCTGCCGTAGGTACCGCACCATCAACAGTCTTTACAGCCACGAATCCTGTAGAAACGCCATTAAAGACTTTTCCGTTATATGGCCACATATGTCCTTCATGGCTTTCTGAATAGAATTCATTACAAATTACACAGCCATTATAGTCACCGCCACCTGGGAAAGAAACCTTGGCATTTGGAGCGATAATATGTCCAAAATGAGCGTGGCTCATTCTCATGGTAATTGACTTTGTATTTGGAAGAATAAACAAAATACTTGAATTCTTTCCATACTCAGCAGATGTCTGCTGACTTCCGTTAACCTTAACATCCGGGAAACTTGATATTGCAGCAGATGAATTTATAACCAAAATAGTATCTACTGCCGACTGAATATCACCACCTGTGATATTAATAGTAGAAATTCCGTCTAAAGAATCAATAGAAAATTTCATTCCCGACTTAATATTCAATGTTCCGTTTTTCAAGCTGTAATTGCTTGAGGATTTGCTTAAATCAATATTGCAGTCTACTTTAAGTGCTGCTATCTCACTCTTTATTGAACTAAATGCCGCATCGAAATCCATATACTTGTCAGAGCAAAATACACCCTTACAAGAATTGATACCTCTGCCATTTACATTCATCCAACATGAATCTTTCCAGTAAAACTTATCCTTGTTAACATTACCAAGATATAATGCCTGACCGCCAACAGAAGCATACCATCCGCCCTGAGTAAGGTTTCCCTTAATATAACTGCAGGCATCAAAATCAGTACCGGTAATACCCCAATATGTAATCTCGGCATCACCGCCACATGCGATAGGACCAACAGTATGGTTTGTATCTATGATTTTGTTCTTAACAAAAATGTTATAATTATTCAAGATATATCCGATAGAATACGAACCGCCATCGCCTAAGAAAGTATTCTCTTTTGTATAGACAGCAGTAGCAAAGAGTGAGAAGCTATCCACTCTGGCTTCAACCGACTCAACATCACCGGAAGCATCCGTAACTACATTATCAGTAACCTCTTCCACATTCTTAATATCGCCATTTTCATTTTCAACGAAATGAAATGTTTTGATATCATCAACCGGAAGTTCATCATACTCTGTTTCATTCTTTGTCTTATATGTGATTTTGACATTAACAGCACTAGCCGGTTCAACTTCTTCATCATCGACAGTAAAGTATACATCATATACATAGAAGTTGATTGGCATGATTGTATCATTTTCTGCTTTTTCAAGAATCTTCGATGCAACCTCAGCCAACAATTCAGGATTATTTTCGGCATTAACAGGATCCGCATGAAGAACTGCTTCATCAGGCAAATCAGCAGGGTTATCAAGAGTAACCGTCACATAAACATCATCATCTTCAAAATCATATACACGTTTTGTTTCTTCTACTTCATTATCTGAAACAGTCAATTCATCTTCTTTATCTTCATCTTCCGCATCAACTGTTTTCTCATCTTCATGATCAATTTCAACTGCTTTATCACTCATTGAAAGCGATGCACGAATTGCTCCGTTCGCTACTGACTCTACAACATACTCAGTAGCAACCGTATCAACATTTTCACCTTCTATATATAACGTAAATTCTTTATTATCTAAATCAGAGAGACGCAAAACAGATGTCGAACCTGAAATGGAAGGTACAACACCATTCTGAATAACTTTACCATTGCAAGATGCATCTGCATCTGTAACAACATGCAATGAATAATAAACATTCTTATTAAGGCTAGAATTATCAAGTCTAACCGTAAGATCATCATAACCGGCACCTTTAACCTCTGTACCGGATGCCGTCACATTGAGTTTAGAAGCAACTTTAGGTAAATCCTTTGAGCAAAGCGTAATTTGAGGATTACCATCGGTTCTTACTTTATAAGCAACAGTCATTCCTGCTGAAAGCTTCTTAGCTTCAACATTAAGTGTCTGCCCTTCCAATCCGGTAATGTGATAAATGCCGCTGGCCTTCTTACTCAATGTACCAACAAGCGCCTCATCAACAACGACCGAATTGTTTCCATCAAATACAAGTTCGAAGGAATCTTTCGAATTCATCTGATCGGTATTTACATATAAGGTAATATCGTTTGCTGCATTCACAACAATTTTATCCTCATACGCATCAATTGAAGCATCTGCCTTAGAAAGTTCAAGCACATCTTCTGCTTCTCCAATATTGATGTTAACCTCCTTGATTTCTTCTTCCGAATCAACTTCGGTTCCATCAACCACATCAGAAATTTCATCGCTCTCCAGAACGATTTCTTCTGATGAGTCAGCCAAAACTTCCATTGAATCTTCAGCTAATACTGCTTCATCAACAGTCATCTCATCAGCGTAATTTCCTGCCGGCACCTCAGCGAATACAGTATATGTATTCTCAGTAAGCATCGACACCAGTGCAATTAACGCAACCGTTGATTTCATCCATTTCTTCATTCTCATTTTGTCTCTCCTTAAAATTACGTTTCAACTACACAACTAAATAAGACTCGCCTATCCGGCCAATCTGTTACATTATATAACATTTTTGTATGTAAGTTAACCCTTTATAAACTAAAAGACTACTTTTTTTTAAAATTTGGACCATTTTTTAACAAGATAATGTACTTTTCTAAAAAACAATACAGAGTTTCTTCCTATTTACATGCATTTCATTTTATCTTCTAACACCATTCTCATCATAAATCCCCTTTAGAGTTATTTCTACCGCTATATTAGAAATAGCATTATTTTTGTCCATCTTTACATAGTCCTAACTTTATAATATATTGGTAACTATTCAGAACACCATTCGCAAAATCGCCTTTTCAAGGCTTCTCTTTTGCTCATGTTGTTACTTCCCCATATAAAACTGCTCATAATATTCTTTGCAAGCAAAATATTTTGAGCAGTTTTGCATGGCTCTGAATAGTTACATATATTGATAGAATTCTTCCGGATAAATATTTAAATACATATCAAGAGCATCTGCACTTTGCTTTAAAACATATTTTAAGCATATATATTCTACAATTCTTTTTTGACATATTACTAAATATATGATATTTTAAATCTTGTAGAAGCGAGTTTGTTACCGTAAGGCTTATTGCTTAGGCGGGGTACCCGCTTCTTTTTTTATATTTACCATGTCGTATAAATACAGTTTATCATCTGATGCATGACGTATCAGCATTTCTATCCTAAATATATTGTACCGTTCAAGTGAATTATCTTCTGCATAAACAGGCAGTGCAAATCTTGAGGTAAATCTATACCATCCATATTTTGCATCTGTGCTATGCTTACTTTTAAAATTTTCCTGCCATCTTTTATTCGTTGCATATTTCAGTAACATTGGCAATTCAATTGTTGAATTAGCCTTTGCTTTTGCCTGTGTTCCCTTAAGTCTTCTTGTATCTTCAGATCCCTTAAATTCAGCTGGAAAATCACTGCCAACATACACTATATCCGATGTTTCAATTATTTCAAATGATTCACCTACATATTCCAAAAGATACTTTTCAACTTCTTCCCATTCTATCCCCTGTCTACCGCGAAATCTTATATCATTAATAACAACAATATTTCGATTCTGTTCATCCTTAATTATTGATATAGAGTGCGTATTATTGCAATCAATTTTCATCATTATATAATATGATAATATTCTAAGATTATATTCTGGCATAGTTCTTCTGCCAGACTCCCAATCTTCCCATGTTCTTACTGGTATCCCAAGTGTCTCACATATTTCCTTTTGTGTTAGACCAACACTCTTTCTTAATGATTTCAGTCTATCTTTTTGTATATTATTGAAATTAGTAGTTTCCACTTAATTATACCCTCCCACGATTTGCGTGGTTTTATATTATCATAAGTAACTATTCAGAGCCATGCCAAAAACACTCTGATAAACTGCCGCTATAATACCTGCAACTTTGCCTGCTTCCTTCTCAACCCCAAATACATCAGTTTCAAAGGAATCTCTCATTTTGCCGACCATCTCTTTACAGTCTTCATATGTGATCTTATAAACC
>JAZLIP010000069.1:0-3049 GCA_045617445.1 Lachnospiraceae bacterium
TTCAGAGCCATGCAAAACTGCTCAAAATATTTTGCTTGCAAAGAATATTATGAGCAGTTTTATATGGCGAAGTAACAACATGAGCAAAAGAAAAGCCTTGAAAAGGCGATTTTGCGAATGGTGTTCTGAATAGTTACGAATTTGGAATATTTGCGGAATTACGGAAGTTTCACAGAAATTTGTAAGTAATATATGATAGAAAAATGCATTACCGAAGGTTAGGGGTAATGAGTTTCGAGGTGATTTGATTGAACTATGGATATATGGGAACCAAAAGAAGACGTAAAGCATTAAATTCGGTAACACCGAAGTTTGGGAATTTCTTTGCGGTAATTATTTTTAAAGTAGCTGTGTTTGTGCTATGTTGTGTCGGAGTTGCCGGTGTATGCGCGGGAATTGGATTGTACATGGGAGTTATTGATACGGCACCTGATATTTCAAATATTGATGTATCACCTGCCGGATATTCAACTACTGTATATGATGCCAAAGGTAATCAGATTACCAAGCTTATAGCGGAGAATTCAAACAGAATTTATGTTACCATAGATAAGATGCCGGCTCATTTGCAGGATGCATTTGTTGCTATTGAGGATGAACGTTTTAGGAATCATAATGGTATCGACATTAAAGGTATTATGCGTGCCGGTGTCAAGGCGATTACTTCGGGTGATTTGTCACAGGGTGCTTCAACCATTACTCAGCAGCTTCTTAAGAATAATGTATTTACGAGTTGGACTTCGGAATCAAGTAAAATTGAGAAATTCAAACGTAAGTTTCAGGAGCAGTATTGTGCCGTTCAGTTGGAAAAAACAATGGACAAGAATACGATTCTTGAGAATTACTTAAATACAATCAACTTAGGCCAGGGTACTCTTGGAGTACAGGCGGCTTCCATTCGCTATTTTGGCAAGCCTGCCTCCGAACTTAATATTTCGGAGTCGGCCGTGATTGCTGCCATCACCCAGAATCCTACCAAGTGGAATCCGATTTCACATCCTGACAATAATGCAATCAGACGTGAAGAGGTTCTTAAGAAAATGCGTGATCAGGGGTATATTACGCAGGTTGATTTTGATGAAGCAATGGCAGATGATGTTTATTCACGTATTAAGACTGTAGATGAAACGATTGAAAAAGAGTCAATATACACATATTTTGTAGATGAATTGACGGAGCAGGTTATTATTGATTTGCAGGAACTTAAGGGATATTCATATACTCAGGCGTACAATGCTCTTTATAGTGGCGGACTTCAGATATTCACAACACAGGATCCGGAGATTCAGAAGATTTGCGATGAAGAATTTGCGAATGAAGCAAACTATCCTGACAATACTAAATACTATTTGAATTATGAACTTACTTTTAAGGATGCAAATGGTGAACCCGTAAATTTCTCGAGTCAGAATTTTGAATCATATTATAAGAAACAAAGTAATGGATTTAATATGATTTTTAGCAGTGAAGAGGCAATTCAGGAGAAAATAGCTGAATTTAAGAGTGCAATGAAGGAGCCGGGTTATACTTTTGTGGCAGAGAATGTTTCGATAACACCGCAACCGCAGACGTCTGTAACGGTAATGGAACATTCAACGGGAGAAGTTAAAGCAATTGTCGGAGGTCGTGGTACGAAGGCGGCGAGCCTTACCCTGAATCGTGCTACGGATACGAAACGTCAGCCGGGATCGACATTTAAGGTTCTTGCTGCTTACGCGCCCGCGCTTGATTCTGCGGGATATACGCTTGCATCTACGCAGGTTGACGAACCATACAATTACGCAAATGGTCGACCTGTTGCCAACTGGTATAAAGGATATAAGGGAACCTGTACAATCAGATACGGTATTGAACAGTCACTTAATATTGTTGCGGTAAAGACACTTACGGATATTACACCGCAGCTTGGTTTTGATTACTTGCTTAATTTCGGTTTTTCTACTTTGGTTAGTCGTAGAACAGAGGCAAGCGGTGCTGTATCTTCGGATGTTACTCAGGCATTGGCACTTGGCGGCGTTACCGACGGTGTTACGAATCTTGAACTCACAGCAGCATATGCTACCATTGCTAACTCGGGAACTTATATAAAGCCTAAGTTCTATAGCAAGATAATCGATCATGACGGGGAAGTGCTCATCGACAATACACCGAGAAAACGTCAGGTAATTTCTCAGGAAACTGCTTATTTGCTTACATCTGCAATGGAGGATGTTGTAACAAAGGGTACAGGCTCCAAGGTTAACTTTGGTAACATGGCAATTGCAGGAAAGACAGGTACTACATCAAGCAATGTGGATGTCTGGTTTGCCGGATTTACTCCGTATTATACGTGTACAACCTGGTCGGGGTATGACAACAATGTTCATATGAACGGAAATGAGACTTCTACCGCCAAGGTTTTGTGGAAGGCAATTATGGCACGTTTACATGAGAATCTTGAATATAAGGATTTTGTCAAGCCTGATGGAATATCTACGGCAACGATTTGCCGTAAATCAGGCAAGCTTGCTGTTGCAGGTGCTTGTTCAGCAGACGGAAGCGCGGTTACGGAGTATTTTGATTCATCTAAGTTACCGACAGAATCATGTGATGTGCATGTGATGGGTAAAGTTTGTTCGGTAACCGGTAAGAGAGCGGGAGATACATGTCCTTATGCGGTTCCTGGAATTGTTGCCGCAGATCCGAATTCTACGGGAAGTGATTACTGTATACATAGTTATTTAAACGGTATTCCTTTGTTTGATCAATCTGCGCTTGAGGATGCGTACAATCAGATGACACAGGGAATTACTCCGACACCACCGGCAGGTGATGCCGGAGCAGGTGGTGTGACTCCGGAAACCCAGGCTCTGCCACCAACAATTCAGGAAGCGGCGCAGAATGGATTTGTCTGGTAATTGTTTACAAAAACTGTAACTATTCAGAACACCATTCGCAAAATCGCCTTTTCAAGGCTTTTCTTTTGCTCATGTTGTTACTTCGCCATATAAAACTGCTCATAATATTCTTTGCAAGCAAAATATTTTGAGCAGTTTTGCATGGCTCTGAA
>JAZLIP010000070.1:0-2825 GCA_045617445.1 Lachnospiraceae bacterium
TTGTAGAAATAGGTGTCCATTATCTTAGCATACTCCCGAGGTAGGGCTCAACAAGCGCTACATTATTATGTCAAAGCAAGCATACAAAATGCGTTTTTCTATGTAAGCGATAAGAAACCCATGCGAATATCGCATAAATCCCCAGCATTGTCTGTCAATCTTATATAATTGTCATGAGAAGAGTACAAGACATTTATTAGAGAAAGAGGGATGTGAAGTGGGAAATATAATAGAAGAATTATATTACGGTAACCTGAGACCAGAGGAGAATATTGTTCCTCAAGATTCGGAGTATCGATCTATTAATAAGGAGATTACAGTTTATATCGAAAAATTTCAGAAAAAGCTTTCGGAGGATGATTTCGAACAACTCGAGGTATTGTTTGATATGATGGATCAAGTTCACTCTATACATTCAAAAGAGGCTTTTGCGAGTGGTTTCAAAATTGGGACGTTGATTATGATCGAGAGTAGTTTTACAAGTTAATATTTTGGTTTTTCACAATTTGTGGTTATATAGTTACCTCTTTCCTATGAACATATGGAAGAGGTTTTACTATTATAAACACCCCAATATAGGAAAAATATCATATGAAAAATGAACTATGTTAGTGCGTATTAAGGTTAGAAATGGTAAAATATCAATGCCTAAACATGGAACAAGTAGATGAAAGATAATTAAATATAGGAAATAGTGTAGAATCAGTGTTTTAGCAAAAGAACTTTTTGGTAAATTATAGTAATCTAATACTGAATTGAGGAATTAAACATGGCGATTATTGACGTAATTAAGTATGATGGCTCACCTGATGTGTTTGCTTGGAAACATCCCGAGACTGAACTGGGAACATGGACTCAGTTAATTGTGAATCAATCTCAACAAGCAATTCTTTTCAAGGATGGAAGAGCGCTTGATATGTTTGGACCCGGAAGGCATACTCTGAGTACTGCGAATATCCCGATCTTGAACCGTCTCGTTAACCTTCCGTTCGGAGGAAAGTCACCTTTTGCAGCAGAAGTATGGTATGTCAATCAAGTAAGCGCATTGGACGTTAAATGGGGAACGGCGAATCCGATTCAGATCCAGGATCCCAAGTATAATATTATTGTTCCCGTAAGAACATTTGGACAAATGGGAATTAAAATTTCGGATTCACGAAAATTTTTGGTCAAGCTTGTGGGAACACTGCCTGAGTTTAACCAAGTTAATATGATTAATTACTTCCGTGGGTTGATTATCATGAATATTAACTCCATGTTGTCATCATATCTAATACATAGAAAAGTAAGTGTTTTGGAGATCAATGCATATATCGCCGAGATATCACGACATTTTGCAGATACGGTAGCTTCTACTTTTGAAGAATTTGGTATTGAGTTAATCAACCTGTATATTCACAATGTCAATCTCCCCGAAGAAGACCCTTCCGTCATTCGATTAAGAGAAGCGTTGGCACGCAAAGCTGAGATGGATATCATTGGGTACACATATCAGCAAGAACGTTCGTTTGATACGCTTGAAGGTGCAGCGAAAAATGAAGGAAGCATGCAGTCAGACATCATGGGCGCAGGGCTTGGTATGGGGATGGGAGTTGGTCTGGGGGGTTCTTTCAGTGGCGAGATGTCCCAGATGTCTAAAGTGATGTCTACGAAGGAAACGCCTGCAATAAGTATATGTAAGCAGTGTTATCATCCGAATCAGGAGAACAGTTCTTTTTGCAGCAAATGTGGCAATTCATTAGCCGAAAAATCGGTAGCAACAACAGATTGCAACAATTGTGGACATGCCTTGCCAAAGGGAACCAAATTCTGTCCTAACTGTGGTGACAAATACCATGCATGTCCTTCATGTGGGGCGGATAATGCGGAGAAAGTATTGGAATGTATTCAATGTCATCAACCGATGCCTAGCCCATGCCCTAACTGTAACCATATGAATTCCGGTCATACAAAATTCTGTGGCAACTGTGGCACAAGTTTAAGCTTGAAATGTAGTCGGTGCCAACATGAAGTAAAACCCGGCCAGAAGTTCTGTCTCGATTGCGGAAACAATCTGCAAGAAGGAGGACAGGCATAGTGATGGTAAAACGGAGCAATCTCTTGATTTTGGATGTCGTCTATTTAATATGCATGTTAGTATCGTCAATCGTTTCTTTTACGCTGTTTAATCATGCGTTACTATCGTTTTCGTTTTGGATGAATCTCGTTGCTTCTTATGTAGCGATTACGGCTATTTGGATCTACGCACGGTTCATCATGCAAAATATGGATCGGTTTAAACGATTTGTTCCAGGATACACAGCGTTAGGTGTAGTATTAGGTATTTATCTAATTTGTGTGATGATCTACACGTTGTTAACAGGTTCAGCAGATCATGCACTTCGCTGGTTCGTATTGTTACATACGGTAACGATTGCGATCGCAATTATTTTGTGCGGAATCATTATGATCTATATTCAGAGTGTGCGCCGTCATGAAGCAGATGAACATACAAAAATCGCAAACTTACAATTAATCGAAAAAGCTTTACAGCAATTGCTTCATACCATGGTGCAACATCCCGTCCTAACTGTGGAAGAGGAGCGCAAAACCGTTCAATCATTAATTGAACTTGTAAAGTATAGTGACCCAATCACTCCGGATTCACTTGAGAAAAATGACCGCCAGATCTTGCTGGACATTGAATTGATGAACAGTGAGCTTGCAAATCAGTACGAAGCAGGGGAATTGGTAAATAGTGAACGTTTTGCTTCGCAACTATCCCAGTTAAAGTTCCGTTTGAAAGAGCGCAATCAACAGATCATGACAAGCAAATCATAAATTGC
>JAZLIP010000071.1:0-6960 GCA_045617445.1 Lachnospiraceae bacterium
AAAATGAATAAGTACTGGCGTGCAGCTAATTATTTGTCAGCAGGTCAGTTGTATTTGCTTGATAATCCATTGCTTAAGAAACCGCTTACAAGTGAAATGGTCAAGAAGAAGATAGTAGGACATTGGGGAACCGTGCCCGGACAGAATTTTGTTTTTGTTCACGCAAACAGGGTAATTAAGAAATACGATCTTGATATGATTCTTCTTTCGGGACCGGGACATGGCGGAAACTTCTTTATTGCCAATGATTATATTGATGGTTCCTACAGCGAGATTTATCCTAACATTTCTCAGGATGAGGAAGGTATGCAGAAGATGTTTAAACAGTTCTCCTTCCCAGGCGGAATGCCAAGTCATTGCGCACCCGAAACACCCGGTTCAATCCATGAAGGTGGTGAACTTGGATATTCAATCGCGCATGCATGCGGTGCTGTGTTTGATAATCCTGAACTTATTGCTACGGTTGTGGTAGGCGATGGCGAGGCTGAAACAGGTCCTCTTGCAACTTCATGGCAGTGTAATAAGTTCATTAATCCGGTAGGAGACGGTGCAGTTCTTCCGATACTTCATTTGAATGGTTATAAGATTGCAAATCCTACAATTTTTGGACGCCTTTCGCATGAAGAAATCACTGATTTCTTCCATGGAAACGGATGGGAGCCTTATTTTGTTGAAGGTGACGATCCGATGACTATGCATCGTATGATGGCTGAAACTATGGATAAGGTAATTGAATCAATTAAATCAATTCAGGAGAATGCGCGTAAGAGTGGTGATGCAACACGCCCTGTATGGCCTATGATTGTACTTCGTACACCAAAGGGTTGGACAGGTCCTAAGGTAGTTGATGGTAACCGCATTGAGGGTAACTTCCTTGCGCATCAGGTTCCTATCATGATGGACAAGCCTGAACATTTGGAAATGCTTTCCGATTGGCTTCACAGCTATAAGCCTGAGGAATTGTTTGATGAGAATGGTAAGGTTCTTCCTGAAATAGCCGAGCTTGCTCCTAAGGGAGACAGGAGACTTGGTATGAATCCTCATGCTAACGGCGGTAAGCTGTTGCGTGATTTGCGTTTGCCTGATTTCCGCGAGTATGCTTTTGATATTGAAGAACATGGTGCTAAGGAAAGCCAGGATACTTCTAATTTATCGAACTTCGTTCGCGATATTTTCAAACTGAATGCTGAAGCTAAGAATTTCCGTATTTTCTCACCGGATGAGAACAATTCCAACAGATTTTCTTCTGTGTTCGAAGTCGAAAACAGAGATTGGAATGCTGAGCAGAGCGATATGGATGATCATCTTTCGAGATTTGGTCGTGTTATGGACTCAATGCTTTCGGAGCATATGTGCGAAGGCTGGTTGGAAGGATATCTTCTTACCGGTCGTCATGGCTTCTTTAATACATACGAAGCTTTCTCAAGAATTGTAGATTCAATGGCTGCACAGCATGCAAAGTGGTTAAAGGTATGCAATCAGCTTCCTTGGCGTGAGGAAATTGCATCACTTAACCTCCTTATGTGCTCAACTGTATGGCAGCAGGATCATAATGGATTCACACATCAGGATCCGGGATTTATGGATCATATTGCAAATAAGAAGGCTGATGTTGTTCGTATTTATCTTCCGGTAGATACAAATACATTGCTTTCAACAATGGATCATTGTTTCAGAAGCCGCAATTATGTAAATGTTATCGTTGCTTCCAAACATCCGCGTCCGCAGTGGTTGTCAATGCCGGAAGCAGTTAAGCATTGTACACAGGGTATCAGTATTTGGGATTGGGCTTCAAACGATCAGGGTATGGAACCTGATATTGTATTTGCATGTGCCGGCGAAACTCCTACTCTTGAAGCACTTGCAGCAGTATCAATTTTACGTAAGGAAATTCCTGAATTAAGAATCAGATTTATTAATGTTATCGATCTTTTCAAGCTTGTACCTCAGAATGAGCATCCACATGGACTTTCAGATGCCGAATATGATATGCTCTTCACAACTGACAAGCCTGTTATATTCAATTTCCATGGCTATGCAACATTGATTCATGAGCTTACATATCGCCGTCATAACAATCGTTTGATGCATGTAAGAGGCTACAAGGAGGAAGGAACAATCACTACTGCATTTGATGTACGTGTACAGAATGATGTGGATCGTTTCCATCTTGTACAGGATGCACTTAAATTCCTTCCACAGCTTGGAAACCGTGGAGCGTACTTGTACCAGAAGATGAGTGATAAGCTTGTTGAACATAAGCAGTATATTAGTGATTATGGTGTAGATCTTCCTGAGATTGTTAATTGGAAGTGGGAAGACATTAAATAGTTGTTATTGAAATTTGATTTATAGGTTCTAAACAACTCCCATTCAATGCAGCATTGAATGGGAGTTGTTGCTATTGTTTATTTACTTGTGTATAATTAGTGAGTTGGTGGGTTTTGGTAAATGACTTGGTGACATAGAAATTATTATCATGGGAAGTGATGGAAATTCATGTATAGATCTTCGATAGAATTGAAAAAATTGAAAGAATTAAAAGAATTGAAAAAATCAGTAAAAGAGCAGATGCTTGGTCATTACGAACGATTGACATTCGGGGTTTTGATTATCGCAGTGCTTTTGTATACTTTGTCCTTGATATTGTATAGGATAATGAGCGAGAGTCTGGCTTGGTACTTGATTTCGGATTTGGCCAAATCGATTGTAATTTCGGTTTTTGCTACAGGATATGTTAAGATTTGTATGGATATTTCCCGCAATAACGGAGCTGTCAGTAGGGATTATTTCTATGCAATCAAACACGATCCCGATAAGGTGGTTGCCTTGTCGACTGTATTTTGGATTTTGAAATGGATTCCCCGCTTGGCAGTTATGTTGACCGGGATGGTTTCTGCAAGCAAAATCACATTGGTGGTTGTTTATGTGATTGTTAAGCTGATTTGCCTTTATGCAATTCTGTTTCTTGCGTTTTGTTATCCGATATATGTTGATAATCCTGATTTGACTGCAATTCAGATAATTATTTACAGTTGCACCGTGACGGAAGCATATAGGAAGAAATTTTTACGATTGGTTGTGGACTTTATACCTATGCTCTTGCTTGTGGTTGTTACACTTGGTGCCGGTTTGTTTTTGATATATCCGTATGGAAATATGATTTTGGTAAATTTTTATGATGATGTGATGAAGGGAGATAGCAATGGATATTATAGCGAAACTTAAGGACGAACTTGCCGTTGAAAGGTGGCAAGTTGAGGCAGCTGTAAAACTTATTGATGAAGGGAATACAATTCCTTTTATTTCGAGATATCGTAAGGAGGTTACAGGTTCACTTAATGATGAAGTATTAAGAAATTTGTATGAACGTCTGACTTATTTACGTAATCTTGAAGATAAGAAGGAACAGGTTATAAGCAGCATCGAAGAACAGGGCAAGATGACTGATGAACTTAAGGCAGAGATTCTTGCTGCGGAAACATTGGTTGTTGTCGAGGATTTATACCGTCCATATAGACCAAAGAGAAGAACAAGAGCAACTGTTGCAAAGGAAAAAGGTCTTGAACCGCTGGCAGAAATTATTATGGCGCAGAATTTGACAGAGTCACTTGAAAAAGTTGCTCTGGATTATATAAATGCTGAGAAAGAAGTTGCGACTGCCGAGGAGGCAATTCAGGGAGCTGAGGATATTATTGCAGAAATGATTTCCGATGAGGCTGATTACAGAAGTTATATAAGACAGGCGACCTTTGAAGAAGGAAAAATCGTATCGGCAGCCAAGGATAAGAAACAGGAATCTGTTTATGAAATGTATTATGAGTTTGAAGAAGCGGTAAGCAAAATTGCGGGGCACAGGGTTCTTGCAATTAATCGTGGTGAAGCAGAGAAGGTTTTGAGTGTAAAATTGCTTGCACCGGTTGAACGTATTATTACATATCTTGAGAAGAAAATAATTATGTCCAATAATGAGTACACAACACCGAGCCTTAAAGAGACAATTGCCGACAGCTACGACCGTTTGATTGCTCCTGCTATTGAACGTGAAATTCGTAATGAATTAACTGAAAAGGCTGAGGATGGTGCAATCAGTGTGTTTGGTAAGAATCTTGAACAACTTCTTATGCAGCCACCGATTGCGGGGCAGGTTGTTCTTGGTTGGGATCCTGCTTTCAGAACGGGATGTAAACTGGCTGTCGTTGATGCAACGGGCAAGGTACTTGATACGAAGGTGATTTTCCCTACTGCGCCTCAGTTTAAGGTTGACGAGGCTAAGGCTGAAGTAAAGAAGCTTATCAAAAAGTATGGAATTACACTTATTTCGGTTGGAAACGGAACCGCTTCCAGAGAATCTGAGATGGTCATTGTTGAAATGCTAAAAGAAATTGATTCTAAGGTTCAGTATATTATCACGAATGAGGCCGGAGCATCGGTATATTCCGCAAGCAAACTTGCGACGGAAGAATTTCCGAACTTTGATGTAGGACAGCGTTCTGCGGCTTCAATTGCGAGACGTGTTCAGGATCCTCTTGCAGAACTTGTCAAGATTGATCCTAAGTCTATCGGTGTTGGTCAGTATCAGCATGATATGAATCAGAAGAAGTTGTCTGATGCACTTAACGGTGTTGTGGAGGACAGCGTAAATAAGGTTGGCGTTGATTTGAATACGGCATCCGCATCTTTGTTGGAATATATTTCGGGAATTACGAAAGCAATTGCCAAGAATATTGTTGATTATAGGGAAACAAACGGACGTTTTACAAACAGACAGCAATTGCTTAAAGTTGCCAAGCTTGGTCCTAAGGCGTTTGAACAGTGTGCGGGATTTATGCGAATTCTTGATGGAGATAATCCGCTTGATGCAACAAGTGTTCATCCGGAATCTTATGAAGCAGCAATGAAGCTGCTTGAAAAAATAGGTCTTACAATGGAAGATGTCAAAATCGCACAGGCGAATGCCAAGAAGAATAAGGCAGTGGAAAAAAATACCAATAAGAAGAAAAATGAGAAGAAGGCTGTGGTACGAAACCAGAATACGGCAATGGGACAGGCGCTTGCTGCCGCAATGGGAACGATAAAACTTGAGGTGAACGATAAAGAGGACACAAGTAACTCCGCAGGCGTTGGTTCGCTTGAAAAACGTGTTAAAGACAAGAAGAAAATGGCTGAGGAGCTTGGAATCGGTGAAATTACTCTTACCGATATTTTAAAAGAACTTGAGAAGCCGGCAAGAGACCCACGAGATGATATGCCAAAACCGATTCTGAGATCCGATGTTTTGGAAATGAAAGATTTGACTCCGGGAATGATTCTTAAAGGAACAGTCAGAAATGTAATTGATTTTGGCGCATTTGTTGATATTGGAGTTCATCAGGATGGACTTGTACATATATCTCAAATGACAAATAAGTTTATTAAGCATCCTTTGGAAGCTGTTTCTGTTGGAGATATTGTGGAAGTCAAAGTTTTGGAAGTAGATGTTCCAAAGAAGCGTATTGCACTTACTATGAAAATGTGATAGGCTGTAGCAGTGCATTGTTTTTAATTTGGTTTCGCTATTGTAAAATTATGTTACTGTTTAATAGAGCGTCGAAACAGTTACTGTTTTGACTGTAAGAACGTGAGACATAATTATTTAGGAAGCGATGTACCATAGTTTTATATAAGTATTCTTCAGGGTAGGGTGTAAGTCCCAACCGGTGGTGATGACGTAATGTATAAGTCCACGACCCATATGTTTCGTCTCAGTGAGAGAATCTCCACTGAGATAAATACTCCGCGAGGATTCGGAACTGAATATTGTCAGCTGAAGCTGACCCGAATTTCGCACCAAGACGCGCGCGTGTCTTGAATACATATGGCTGATATGGTGTGAATCCATAACCGACAGTAGAGTCTGGATGAAAGAAGAATAGACAGTGTTTTAATACATTTGTTTTTAATGCCCTCGAAGTTTATTTCGGGGGCTTTTGTTGCGCTTTTAATATCGGAGTGAGCTTATTTTGTTTGGTCGAAAGGAGAAAATAATGCGGGAATTATTTGAAGTTACAAAAACAAACTTATCGTTTCTGGGAGTTTCGTTGCTGATTGTAATTGCTTTTGTGGCAATTGCCAAGGTTGCGGAGAAAGTTATTAAGGTACAAAAGGATCCCGGAATGAGAACCAGAAAGATTGCTTTTATCGGTGTGTTTTCGGCAATATCAGGAGTTCTTATGTGCCTTGAATTACCGGTAGTGGTTACTGCATGGCTTGCACCGTCGTTTTACCGATTTGATTTTTCGGAAATCCCGATACTTATCTGCGCCTTTGCTTATGGCCCGGTTGCAGGAGTAGTTACCGAATTTCTTAAAGTTGTGATTAAAGTTATACTTAAATCAACTACGACGGCGTTTGTGGGTGAGTTGGCAAATTTCATTGTCGGATGCGCTATAATTCTTCCGGCTTCGATTATTTATTACATTAAAAAGAATAGAAAAACAGCTCTTGTTGGCATGACTGTCGGAATAATTACTATGGTTACTGTTGCCTGTGTGTTTAATGCTTTGTATCTTCTTCCGACATTTGCAAATATGTTTGGTATGCCGCTTGACGCGATAATCGGAATGGGTAGTGCGATTAATTCACATATTAATTCAATCGCAATGTTTGCTGTCCTTATAGTTGGACCATTTAATCTTGTTAAAGGTGTTATTGATTCGGCACTGACTTTTGTTCTTTACAAGCGTGTGAGCGGGCTTATACATGTTCAACATAGAAGTGCGAAGGCGGGTAAAGATTATTCACCGGTTCGCTGGGTTGAGTAGTAGAATTATTTGAAATATAGTAACTATTCAGAGCCATGCAAAACTGCTCAAAATATTTTGCTTGCAAAGAATATTATGAGCAGTTTTATATGGCGAAGTAACAACATGAGCAAAAGAAAAGCCTTGAAAAGGCGATTTTGCGAATGGTGTTCTGAAT
>JAZLIP010000072.1:0-8304 GCA_045617445.1 Lachnospiraceae bacterium
GCAAAGTGAATGCATATGAAATGGAATTGATGCAGCAGAATTTCAAAAAAGCAGGATATGAAATTGTGCCATTTGGAGAAAAAACAGATGTTTGTATCATTAATACGTGTACAGTAACCAATATTGCAGACAGAAAATCAAGGCAAATGCTTCATAGGGCACGGAAGGAAAATCCTGATGCGGTTATTGTTGCGGCAGGTTGCTATGTTGAAACCGATAAGGAAGGTGTTTTGGCGGATTCGGCAATTGACGTAGCTGTCGGGAACAAGGAAAAAGGACGTATAGCTGAAATTGTAAGTGAGTATGTGGAAAAGCAGGATAGTGTTGATTGCAAAATGCAAAATACATGTGTTTCAAGCGACAAAATTTTACGTGAATTGTTCGATCATACGCGTGCATATATCAAAATTCAGGATGGATGTAATCAGTTCTGCTCATATTGTATTATTCCTTACTCACGGGGAAGAATTGAAACACGAAGTGAAGAAGAAATTATTGAGGAAATTAGAGGACTTGCAACAGAGGGGTGTAAGGAGTTTGTGCTTACCGGGATTCATTTAAGTTCGTATGGTTTGGATTTGAATGCAAATAAAGGAAGTCTTGTTAATTACGCTTTGATTGACATAATTCGAAGAGTTTCTAATATAAAAGGGGTGGAAAGAGTGAGACTCGGTTCGCTTGAACCAAGAATTATTACTGAGGAATTCTTAAGTGAAATGTCAAAACTATCGAATTTCTGTCCACATTTTCATTTATCCCTTCAGAGTGGTTCCGATTCCGTATTGAAGAGAATGAACAGACACTATTGTGCGTCGGAATTCAAGGAAAAAGTTGAGCTTATTCGAAAATATTTTGAACATCCAGCGATTACTACAGATGTGATTGTCGGCTTTCCCAGGGAAACGGAGGAAGAATTTTTGGAAACAAGAAAGTTCCTTGATGAAGTGAATTTCTACGAAGTGCATGTGTTTAAGTATTCAAGGCGTCATGGCACGGTGGCGGATAAGATGAAAGACCAGCTTACGGAAAAGGAGAAAACTTACCGCTCAAGAATACTCATCGAGGATTCACTTAAACGTAAAAAGGAATTTATTGACTGGTACAAGGGTAAGAAGGTTGAAATCCTTGTTGAAGAAATGGTTTCAAAACTTGATGGAAATATACCTTTGCTTAAGGAACACCCGGAACAAAAAAGTGACAGCAAAGCAATGTCTTTTCAGGTTGGTTATAACAAGGAATATGTCAAGTTTGCCATAGTTGATGCTAAGGATTTGACGGGCAGGATTGTATTATGTGAATATATTTAAGACATAAGAAAAAAATGCAGTTACGCAAGAATGTGATTTGATAGCAAAAATGCATGCTAAATTGAGTAGTGGAGCGAGTCTTGAAATTCTGTTTTTTTTGGAGTAAGATAACATTATCTGTATCTATGCCTAGTTTGGATGGAGTTGGTATGTATTTTGGGAAAAAATTTTAGGAGGTCTTGTTAATGCAGGATTTGGGACAAACGCAAAATATAAATTTAAATGAATTATCAAAGTTGCGTGCTGCAATACGTAATGATGAAATGGATATGACACAGAGTTTTAGTGTTCAGCTTGAAGCCGAGAATGAGGTGCATGCTGTACTTTCATCAGTATACCAGGCATTGACTGAGAAAGGGTATAATCCTGTAAATCAAATAGTAGGTTATGTTATGTCAGGAGATCCGACTTACATTACAAGTCATAACAATGCGAGAAGCCTTATTATGAAGGTCGAGCGTGATGAACTTGTAGAGGAGCTTCTTGTTCAATATATCAGAAATAATGGTTGGAGCAATTAAGCATGCGAATACTAGGTTTGGATTATGGTACTAAAACTGTGGGGGTTGCCGTTAGTGATCCCTTGCTTCTTACTGCCCAGGGATTGGAAATTATCAGGCGCGATAAAGAAAATAAAATCAGGCATACCCTTGTGCGGATTGAAGAATTGTGTAAGGAATATGAAGTGGATAGGATTGTTCTCGGATATCCTAAGCATATGAACAATGATGAAGGCTTACGATGCGAAAAAACATTGGAGTTTAAGGAAATGCTTGAACGAAGATGTGGCGTGAAGGTGGTTCTGCAGGATGAACGTTTATCCACCGTTTCGGCGGACAATACAATGATGGAATGTGGCGTAAGACGTGAAAACCGTAAAGAATATGTGGATGAGATTGCCGCAATTTTTATTTTGCAGACATATCTTGAAAGTTTGAGAAACGGTGTGGTTGCTACTGTTTAATGGTAGGCGGAACTGAACGGTAATTTGGAATTATATGGAGAGAGACATGAGTAAATTTGAAAAGATTCAGTTTGAAACGGATGATGGTTGTGTGGATTTCTTTGTTTTGGATGAAACAAGGATAAACGGTTGCAATTACCTTCTTGTGGCGGACACCGAAAATGGTGAAGGGGAAGCAATGATACTTAAGGATGTTTCGGAGGATGGTTCTGCGGAAAGCGTTTATATTCCGGTGGAGGATGAGACGGAATTGAATGTTGTTGCCGATATGTTTGAGGATTCTCTCGGGGATGTTGAGTTTGTGTAGCAGTGGTTTGGAAGTTAAAAGATGTTGGGATTATAAAGATTAATCAGATTGATAATGGAGGTTTAATTTGGCTAAAAAGAAAGGTGGCGGTAAATACGTTAAAATCATTCCGCTTGGTGGTCTTGAGCAAATCGGAATGAATATTACCGCTTTTGAATATGGGGACAGCATAGTCGTTGTTGATTGCGGTCTTGCTTTCCCGGAAGATGATATGTTGGGAATAGATTTGGTAATTCCCGACATTACGTACTTACTTGATAATGCCGATAAGGTTAAGGCATTTGTAATAACACACGGACATGAAGACCATATCGGTGCTCTTCCTTATGTACTTGAGGAATTAAATGTACCAATATATGGAACAAGACTTACCCTTGCTTTGATTGAGAGTAAGCTTAGAGAACATAATATGCTTGACCTTGTGACACGTAATGTAGTTTCGCCGGGCGATAAGGTAGTACTTGGAGCATTTAAAGTTGAATTTATAAAGACAAATCACAGTATTGCGGATGCTTGTGCTTTGGCAATTTCTTCACCGGCGGGAATTATTGTGCATACCGGTGATTTTAAAGTGGATTATACTCCTGTTTGGGGAGATGCAATTGATTTGCAGCGTTTTGCGGAACTTGGAAAAAAGGGAGTTCTTGCGTTAATGTGTGATTCTACCAATGCAGAGCGCCCGGGATTTACCAATTCGGAGAAAACAGTCGGTAAGGCATTTGACAGCATTTTTGCTGATTATAAGGATACAAGAATATTTGTTGCGACTTTTGCTTCAAATGTTGACAGAGTTCAGCAGATAATTGATTCTGCCTGTAAATATGGTCGTAAGGTGGTTGTGGAAGGTCGCAGTATGGTTAACATAATACAGACCGCAACCGAGCTTGGCTATATTAAGATTCCTGAAAATACACTTATTGATATAGAATCTCTCAAGAACTATCCTGATGAAAAGACGGTTATTGTTACTACCGGAAGTCAGGGGGAGACAATGGCAGCTCTTAACAGGATTGCTACGAGCACGCATAAAAAGGTTCAGATTAAGCCGGGTGATACTGTTATTTTCTCGTCAAATCCGATACCGGGAAATGAGAAAGCGGTATCAAAGGTAATTAACGAGCTTAGTATGAAGGGGGCAAATGTAATTTTTCAGGATACGCATGTTTCCGGACATGCATGTCAGGAGGAAATTAAACTCCTATATACTTTGGTTAAACCACAGTATGCGGTTCCTGTGCATGGGGAATATCGCCATCTTAAAGCACAGGCGGGAATTGCGGCAGAACTTGGTATTGATAAGAATAATATTTTTGTGCTTTCTGCAGGGCAGGTGCTTTCACTTGGCAGAAAGAGCGGTAAAGTTATTGATGAAGTTTCAACGGGAGCTGTATTTGTTGACGGTTTGGGTGTCGGTGATGTCGGAAATGTTGTAATGAGAGACCGTCAGAATTTGGCTGAGAGCGGAATTGTGATAGTTGTACTTACTTTGCTCAAGGGTACGAATATATTGGTGGCAGGTCCCGATATTGTTACACGTGGCTTCGTATATGTGAAGGAAGCTGACGAATTGATGGAAGCGGCAAGAGAAGTGCTTGTTAAAGCTATGGACAAAATAGTTGACAAGAATATTACAGACTGGGGCAAAATGAAGAGTATTTTTAAAGACTCATTGTCCGGCTATATTTGGAAAAAAATGAAAAGACGTCCTATGATTATGACGATAATCATGGAAGTTGATGAATAGTTACTATTTAGTGGCAGGCGGGAACGGGTCTGTAATAAATAAACAGAGGGTAATATGAACGATAAATTAAGTGAAGCATTGGATGCATTAATTGTTGAACTGAAGAAGACAGATATTCACAGTAACTATCGCAAGAGCATTCGGGAAATAGAAGGCGATTCTTCGGCAGAGGCAAGCGTTAACGAGCTTCGTGCATTGAGCATTAAGGTGCAGGAATTTTCGGAAGATGAGATTGATCGTGAAATTGAAAATATTGAAAGACGACTTGAAGAATTGTGCGCTGATAACAAGGTGGCGGAGTTTATGATTGCGGAGTCGGAATTTTCGAAGCTTTATCAGGAAATTGTTGCCAGAATAATTGGTTCCCTGGAAGATAGATAGTTAGTTGTTACTATTCGGGAACCAAACAGTAATAGTTAGTTGGAGGCAAAGTATGAAGGGTTTAAACATAACCGTAAATATTGTTGGTGCAATAGTACGACTTATTATTCTTGGGGTTTGCCTTTTCTTACTGGTAAATCTTGGTAAGAAAGCATATGATTTCGGCTTCAGAATATTTGCAGAAGGTCCAATGGCAGAGGCTCCGGGACGTGATATTCTTGTTTCTGTAAATCCCGATGAAGGGCTTAAGGATGTCGCTCAAAAACTCGAAGAGAAGGGTTTGACTTCGGATTGGATGCTTTTCTTTGTACAGGCTAAATTATCTGAGTTTAAGGGTGAAATCGCCCCCGGTGCTTATACTTTAAATACATCGATGACAACCGATAACATGATGCAGATACTTACGAAATCCTTAACTTTGGAAGGTGAGGATTCGGGAAGCGGAAACGAAACTTCGGATGAACTTGAAACGCTACCTTCGGATGAGAATGCCGCTGCAGGAGAAGTAGAAGCGGGTTCGGAACTTGTTGAGGGCGATATGGAAGACGGTGAAGTTTCATATCTTGGTGAAGGTGCTGATGATGAAACAGAAGATGATGATACTGTTGAAATTGATATAGAAGTAGGTGAGTGATTTGCTTACGGATGAGAGAATGGAAACTTATTTGAAGTCTCTTGATATGGGAAATACGGATTTTCTTGTCAAACTTGAGGAAGAAGCAATTGCCGATTTGGTTCCGATAATTCGCCCGTCAATGCAACGCTTGATAAAGGTACTGCTTAAGATGAATAAACCGTCGGAGATTTTGGAAGTTGGGACGGCTGTCGGATTTTCGGCAATTCTTATGGCAGAATACGGCGGTAGTGATTGCCGCATTACTACGATTGAAAAATATGAGAAACGTATTCCGATAGCTAAAGAAAATTTCGTTAAAGCAGGTAAGGAAGAGCAAATTACTCTTATTGAAGGTGATGCTGCCAAAGTGCTTACTGATTTGCGAAGCAGTAATATGAAGTACGATTTTATCTTCATGGATGCGGCAAAAGGACAGTATATCAATTTCTATGAGAATGTTATTGCATTGCTTAATTCCGGTGGAGTGTTGCTTACCGACAATGTGCTGCAGGAAGGAAATATAATTGAGTCGCGCTTTGCGGTTACAAGGCGTGATAGGACAATCCATTCAAGAATGCGTGATTATTTATATACGATTACGCATGACTTACGGCTTACAACGTCAATACTTCCGATTGGAGACGGAGTTGCGATAAGCGTTAAGGAAATGTAATTGACATATGAGGATTTGAATTATGGTTGAAAAAAAACCTGAGTTATTGATACCGGCAAGCAGTCTTGAGGTACTTAAGACTGCTGTGACTTACGGCGCAGATGCGGTTTATATAGGTGGAGAAGCCTTTGGACTTCGTGCCAAAGCCAAGAATTTCACAAGCGAAGAAATGAAGCTTGGAATTGATTACGCTCATGAACACGGTGTGAAGGTGTTTGTTACTGCGAATATTCTGGCACATAATTATGATTTGGACGGCGCGGAGAAGTATTTTCGTGAACTTAAAGAAATGAAACCCGATGCATTGATTATTTCGGATCCTGGTATGTTTACTCTTGCCAAGGAAAACTGTCCTGAAATAGAAATTCATATAAGTACGCAGGCAAACAATACCAATTATCTTACATATGATTTCTGGTGGAAGCTTGGTGCGAAGCGGGTTGTATCTGCAAGAGAATTGTCACTTAGAGAATTGAAGGAAATAAGAGAGCATATTCCAACGGAAATGGAAATTGAGAGCTTTATTCATGGTGCTATGTGTATTTCCTATTCGGGAAGATGTCTTCTCAGTAATTATTTTACGGGCAGAGGTGCCAATCAGGGAGCCTGTACTCATCCTTGCAGATGGAAGTACGCTGTGGTTGAGGAAAAAAGACCGGGTGAATATCTTCCGGTTTATGAAAATGACAGAGGGACTTATATTTTTAATTCTAAGGATTTGTGCATGATAGAGTATATTCCCGAGATGATTGATGCAGGAATAGATAGCTTCAAAATAGAAGGAAGAATGAAAACAGCTCTTTATGTTGCAACGGTTGCCCGAACTTATCGAAAGGCAATAGACGATTATCTGGAGAGTGAAGAAAAGTACAGAGCCAATATGGATTGGTACAAAGCTGAAATATCCAAATGTACCTATCGTCAGTTTACTACAGGCTTTTATTTTGGTAAGCCGGATGAGAACACGCAGATTTATGATAACAATACGTATGTTAAAGAATATACATACCTTGGGATTGTGTCGGAAATTAACGGAGCAACTGTTAGAATTGAACAACGTAACAAATTCTGCGTAGGCGATACGATTGAGATTATGAAACCTAACGGACGGGATATTTTTACAAAGGTAGTGTCCATTAAGAATGAAGATGGTGCAAATCAGGATTCGGCGCCTCATTCAAAACAGTTATTGTATGTTGAACTTTGCCCGAATGAATGTGAAGTAAATGATATATTGAGAGTGAAATACGAAGAGTGAAAAGGAGGTGACATAATGGAATTACTGTCTGTTGTTGTTCCCTGCTACAATGAGGAAGAGGCACTTGGCTTTTTTTATGCCGAAATGTGCAAGACAATTGCTGAATTCAATGAGATATATAAAGATGTTGAGTTTGAATTGCTTTTTATTGATGATGGTTCAACGGATAAGACATTACAGATTATTAAGGAACTGAAGTCTAATGATGACAGGGTTCATTATGTGTCTTTTTCGAGAAATTTCGGAAAAGAAGCCGGTATATATGCAGGTTTGGAAAATTCAAAAGGTGATTATGTTGTTATCATGGATGCCGATTTACAAGATCCACCCGCACTTCTTAAGGATATGTATAAGGCACTTAAGGAAGAAGGCTATGATTCAGCGGCTACAAGAAGGGTGACAAGAGCCGGGGAGCCCGTTATACGGTCCTTCTTTGCGCGATGCTTTTACAGGATAATGAACGGACTTGTTGATTTCGAAGTTGTTGATGGTGCCAGAGATTATCGTATTATGACAAGAACAATGGTTAATGCGATTCTTGACATG
Source organism: Lachnospiraceae bacterium (assembly GCA_045617445.1). Classification (GTDB taxonomy): domain Bacteria; phylum Bacillota; class Clostridia; order Lachnospirales; family Lachnospiraceae; genus UBA2868. The sequence goes on from JAZLIP010000072.1 coordinate 7,797, forward strand.
AAAGAATATAATCGTTTTACAAAGGGGATTTATGGTTGGATAGGCTTTAATACAAAGTGGTTTGCCTATGAAAATGTCGAAAGAGTAGCCGGTGAAACAAAATGGAATTTTTGGAAACTGTTTATGTATTCGATTGAAGGTCTTGTGGGCTTTACTACTGCGCCACTTACCATTGCGGCCTTGCTTGGTTTCGTATTTACAATACTGTCTTTTGTTATGATTGTGTTTATTATTTGCAGAACACTTATTTACGGGGATCCGACAAACGGTTGGCCGTCACTTGTTTGCGTAATTGTTTTTATCGGAGGAGTTCAGCTTTTCTGTATAGGAATTGTCGGGGAGTATTTGTCGAAGATGTATCTTGAGACAAAGGCCAGACCGATATATATTGCAAGAGAGAAGGAGTAAAATAAATGAAATTGATAATTCAGATTCCATGCTTTAATGAGGCGGAAACTTTGGAAATTGCATTGAATGATCTTCTGAAGCATATTGATGGAATTGATGA
>JAZLIP010000073.1:0-8510 GCA_045617445.1 Lachnospiraceae bacterium
CCCAAAGCATTACCTATCGCAACAACCTGCTGACCAATAATCAGCTTATCCGAATCTCCCATCTTGGCAATTTTAATTTCCTTCATGGTATCATCGCTGATATCCGATAATTTGACAGCAATTACAGCCAAATCGTTTTCCGCATCAGTACCTTTAACAAAAGCTTCGTAAACTTCGTCATCGATAAATCCGGCAGTAAGTGAATTGGCACCTTCAACAACATGATTGTTTGTAACGATCAACAACTCATCATCATTTTGTCCGACAATAATTCCTGAACCGCAACTTGTACTTTCGTATTCACGACTGCTTCGTCCAAACATTGATCTGACTTCCTGGACACTCTTGTTAGTAATTGATACAATTGAGGGCATGCATCCATTGGCTACAGCCGAAACATCAAGACCGCCTGCATTTGCCTGAAGCGTTGAGGATTTCTTGTCAGAATCCTCAGCACTCTTTAAATCAACAGTTTTTACCTTTTCATGTTGCTTTTCCTGAGTCGTGGCTTCTTTGGTTGTTTCAGCTTTCTTACCCCCTCCGTCAACACCAAGCTTCTTTTCCAAAACCTTGGTACCTAAGGATACACCGCAAATAACAACGCCGGCCACAAGTCCGAATACCAATCCGCAAGCAATAACAGCTAATATTTTCTTACCCTTTTTCTTCTTTTTCTTGTTTGACTCTTCGAAATTGTTCGTCGTTGCTTTGGATTCTACAACTTCAACATCGAACCTGTCATCATTATAGTATTCATACATTTTCCTACACCTCCTCTAAAAACACATCTCTTGATGTTTAATATAAACAGACAACGTGAGCGAATAGTGATGATTTTTTTTTGAAAATGTGTTTTTTATGTGTACATTTTGTGAACTGTACTATCAATCCGCACCGACATTAATAAGTTCTTGCGTAGGAACCTCATAGTCAATCTCATCAATTTGCGATCCGATTGTATCATTTAACTCTTTAAGCGTTTCATCCGGATCCTCGCCGTTCCATATCTTCGTAAATGCAATTTCCAACTGTACCCAGTAATTTCCTGCTTCAATCATTTTAGGCAAAGGAACTGATTTCTCATATTCAGTCATAATGTTTCCTATTTCAACATCCTCATATTCGACATTCTTAAGACATGAAATCTTTCCGGAACGCTTATACAATTCAGAAGCCTTACTGTAAGAGAGATACTGAGCAAATTCATTTGCTCTTTCTTTGTTTGAGGAATACCCGTTAATCGCCACAGAAGCAGTTTCCGAAAGTCCTCTTGCCTTTAGTGTGGAACTTATATCAGGCAACACGGTAACGCCATATTCGTAATTAAATTCGCCGTTTGCTTTGGCTTCTTTAATTTTAGCAATGGCATCTGTCGTTGCTACCGTAAATACAGTTTTCCCCTCCAGAAATTCCCGCAAAATCGAATCATAAGTTACTGCCTTTGAATCAATCGAGAAAAACTGATTAAGATTCTTGTAGACATTCAGACACTCTACAGCCTGCTCATTATAAAGGTTAAAATATTTGTTATCATCGCCGTCTTCACCGCCGACATCCATATAATTTCCGACAAAGAAATAGTTGTAGAAAATATCAGATACATCCCACTTAAATATGAATTCTACTTCTTCCGGCGCATCATAATTGTTTGCGAAAGTCAAGATATCATCAATTTTTGACGGAATCATATTTGCAAGTTTTTCCAAAACTTCGGGATTGGTCGTGGTTTCCTCATTGCCCATCGGCGAATCCTCACCATCAACAACTTCATTTTCAGAAACAGTCTCTTCCTTTGAATCCTCGTTTTCAACACCGGTATCAGTTTCAGCCGTTTCTATCGAGTTTCCCACTTCATCATCTATCTTCTGCTTTGCAATATTTGCCATGTACGTTTTATTGTACAAGAAAAAATTTGTTTCATAATAGAGTGGATAAGCAACCGGTATTTTCTTACAAGTAATTGCATGAATTGAAGTTTCCGGATAATTGACCACATTTGTAATCCCTTTCGGATCGGTAATCTGTGTTGCAAGGCCTGAAAGGTAAGCCTTCATAAGATTGTCATGCGGTGTTATATATAAATCCGGCGCAACAACCACTTCACCATTTTCAATCTCCCCCTCATATACCGATGCATGATTAACCTGTTCTAACAGTTCAACACCCGATACCAACGTTGGTTTAACCCTCACTCCGGTCTCGTCCTTATAAGCAAGTGCCGCGTAAGAAAGAAAATCTGTCAAAGAATCATCTGCATACCACAAAACCAAAGTACCATCATCTTTATTTACTTTTCCCAAGTTGCTTTCTTTCTGCTGTTTTTCAGATTCGTTGTCCTTACTTGGTACATAATTCTTGTCATCGGTCTTTACGGCCACAAGCACCATGGCAACGGCTAATAACAATGCTATAAAAATGCGCAAAATATTACTCTTTAACTTCATTATTTTCTAACATCCTCAAAAGTTTTGGTCAGGATTTCCACCATACGGTCAACATCTTTCTCGGTAATAATTAAAGGTGGAATAAAGCGCAACACATTACTGCCGGCAGTAATAACAATCAATCCGTTGGAAAGTGCTCTTTTACTGACTGCAGATACCGGCATTAAATCATTGTCAAATTCCAGTCCCTGAATAAGTCCAACACCACGATGTGCGGTAATAAAATCATATTTGTCAGTAAGCATTTCCAATTTGTCATATAAATATTTACCGACCTTTTTAACATTACAAAGAATATTTTTTTCTTCGAACTGTTTTAACACTTCACATACAGCCGCAGTAACAAACGGATTTCCTCCATACGTGGTACCATGGTCACCCGGAACCAATGCCTTGTCTGCAACTTTCTGTGTCATCATAAACGCACCAACCGGCACACCACACCCTACAGCCTTAGCTACAGTAACAATATCCGGTTTAACACCATACTGCATATATGCAAACATTTCACCGGTTCTTCCCATTCCACACTGAATTTCATCAAGAATAAGTAAAATATCGTTTTCATCGCAAAGCTTACGGATTCCCATTATAAATTCCTCCGTAGCCGGATAAATTCCACCCTCACCCTGAACAGTCTCCATAATAATCGCAGTAGTTTTATTACTTATCAATGCTTTAACGCTGTCAAGATCATTAAACTCAGCAAATTTTATATTACCAATCATAGGATAAAATGCTTCCTGATACTTCGGATTTCCGGTAACTGACAAAGCACCCATAGTACGTCCATGGAAGGAATGATTCATTGCAATTATTTCGTGATCGTTACTTCCATCATTTGTAAATGCATACTTACGTGCAGATTTTATTGCACCTTCTATTGCCTCTGCGCCGCTATTGGTGAAGAAAATCCGATCCATTCCGGCCAGTTTGGTAAGTTTTGATGCTGCATCAATTGCCGGAACATTATAATACAAATTCGAAGTATGAATTAATTTATCAATCTGAGCTTTAAGAGCATTGTTATAAGCTTCATTGTTGTATCCCAATGCAAAAACAGCTATGCCGGCACAAAAATCAAGATATTCCTTACCGTCCAAATCATATAATTTAACACCCTCACCATGGTCAAAAACGACAGGAAAACGATTGTATGTATGTAAAAGAACACTCTCGGCTTCATTAATATATTGTTCCATGTTCATAATAAAATCCTCCTATTCATCAACGTCTGAATATTACTCCACAACCTCATCATCCGGGAAAAACATTGTTCCGATACCTTTCTTTGTAAATATTTCAAGAAGCAAAGTATGAGGCTTACGTCCGTCAAGAATATGCACTCTGTTAACTCCGTTTTCAACAGCATCGGTGCAATTGTTAAGTTTAGGAAGCATACCGCCTCCGATACACCCCTCTTCAATCAGTTTGTTGGCTTCCGATACAGTAAGTCTTGAAATAAAGGAATCCTTGTCCTCAAAATTCTTATAAACGCCTTCAATATCAGTGAGAAACGCAAGCTTGTCTGCGTGCATGGCTTTTGCAATTGCACATGCAGCATCATCGGCATTGATATTATAAGTCTCAAAATTTTCATCAAGTCCGATTGGCGAGACAATCGGAAGGAAATCATCATCAAGCAGATCCTCAAGAATCTTTGTATTTACCTCAGTAATATTTCCTACATATCCGATATCCTTACCATCCGAATACTTTTTCTCAACCTTAAGAAGTCCACCATCCTTACCGGAAATTCCAACGGCCTTAACGCCTAACTCCTGTACCATTGCAACAAGCGTCTTATTTACTTTTCCAAGCACCATTTCGGCAATTTCCATAGTTTCGGCATCGGTAACACGTAAACCGTTAATAAATTCCGCTTCTTTTCCGACCTTTTTAACCCATTTACTTATATCCTTGCCACCACCATGAACCACTATCGGCTTGAAACCTACAAGTTTGAGCAAAGTCACGTCCTTAATAACATTTTTCTTCAATTCCTCATCGCTCATTGCGCTTCCGCCATATTTAACAACAATCACTTTTCTATTGAATCTCTGGATATACGGTAACGCCTCTATTAATACTTCTGCCTTGTCATAATATTTCTGCATGTACTCTTCATTTGATACGCTCATAATTTACCTCTTTCATTAATATTTTTGGTTACTGTTCAGTCCGCCCGGTAACAAGCAAAATGCATGCACGGTTACCTTTGATAATGCATTTTGACCATCGAATCATGTTCTTAAGATGGAACATTCTAATTAACTTCTGTAATCAGCATTAATTTTCACATAATCATATGTTAAATCGCATCCCCAGGCCGTTGCTTCAAAATCACCGGAATGCATATCCACAAACACAGTAACTTCATCCTCTTCCATTATTTTCTTGGCTTTGGCTTCATCAAAATCAAGCGGTACGCCATACTCAAAAACTTTAAGTTCTCCTGCTTTGCTCCTAAATTCAAGTTCCACCTTTGCCTGATCAAATTCAACACCCGAATATCCCATTGCGCAAAGAAAACGTCCGAAATTCGCATCACAACCGTAAATTGCAGCTTTGGAAAGATTTGAACTGATTACGGAACGTGCAAGAACTCTTGCCGATTCTTTGCAGTCAGCATTAACCACAACACATTCAAAAAGCTTGCTTGCACCCTCACCATCTGCTGCCATCTTCTTGGCAAGCGTTTCACAAACATACATCAAAGCCTCTTTAAATGTATAATAATCACTATTTTTCTCACAGATTTTTTGATTTCCGGCAAGTGAATTTGCCATAAGAAGCAATGTATCATTTGTGGATGTGTCACCGTCTACTGAAATCATATTAAAAGTATCCTGAACAACTTCCGATAAAGCTTCCTGCATCAATGATTTTTCAATTGCCAAATCAGTTGTAAGGAATCCTAACATCGTGCACATATTTGGATGTATCATACCGGAACCTTTACTCATTCCGCCAAGTGTAACTGTGGTACCTGAAATCTCAAAAGTAACAGCCACTTCCTTATTTACAGTATCTGTTGTCATAATTGCATGACTGGCTTCCGTACCGGCCGTGGTCGTATCACAAAGGCTCTTACTCATTACTTTAACACCGTTTGTCAACTTTTCCACCGGAAGTTGCATTCCTATTACACCTGTTGAAGCAACAGCAATTGATTTGTAAGGAACCTTTAATTCTTCGTGAACAGCTTTGGCTGTGGCAATGCAGGCATCATAACCTTCTTTACCGGTACACGCATTTGCAATTCCCGAATTAACAACGATACCATGCATTTTAGTACCGGATTCCACAATTTCCTTATCCCACATAACACATGCCGCCTTAACAACATTGCTTGTAAATGTTCCCGCACATTCACATGGCTCGCTTGAAAAAACAAAAGCCATGTCGGTACGTCCCTGATATTTAATATTTGCAGCGCAACTTGCTGCCTTAAATCCCTTTGCTGCGGTAACACCGCCATTAATAACCTTCATCATACGCATCCTCCATATATAGTTCATACAAATATTTTTTCTGTTAATTTCAAACGCACCTAAGATTATAACACAGAAAACCTACTCATTAAATTTAATTATATTTTCTTCATTAAGTGTAAAATCATAGTAATTAAGATCTTCTCTTTTTGTCCAGCCAATAGTTTTCCAAAATGCATTTCCTATATCATTTTCCGTAAAAGCGATTAACGAAACCTTATTAATATATTCATCTTTCAAAGCATTCATTGCAAAAACAACCATCTGCTTTCCAATTCCCCTTCTACGATATTCAGGATGCACACAAACATGGTAGAAACATCCGCGTCTTCCGTCGTGTCCGCACAGAATACTTCCCACAAGCTTATCGCCTTCATAAGCAACAACACTTGTTTTGGGATTCCGCTTAAGGAAAATCTCAACACCTTCCTTAGAATCATCGATACTTCGTATTGCAAATCCCTTTATCATAAGCCATAAATCCTTCACCGCCTCGTAATCTGAAATTTGCATTACTCTTATTTCTATATTTTCCATTATATTTTCCATATCATAAAGACTCCCTTCATAAGTAATAACGATTTAGTTAAATGCAACCGCATATCGTGGGTAATTTGTCAAATGATACACCGCCCGATAATAATTATGCATGATTATACACATTTTATGCATAATATGCAACGTTTTTTTCATTTTTATTAGTTTTTTATGCATACATACTTGCATTTATCCCTCATGTGATGTATTCTTTTTAAACAGACAGTGCCGTAATATTGAATCACATTTTTACGGTCAATACAGCAGGTGTTCCCACCTATCGGTAAACAGTACCGTACTACTATGTATACAAAACAAAATAAAATTTTAAAGGAGAACATTATAATGAAGGAAAAAGTAATTTTGGCTTATTCAGGCGGACTTGATACTACAGCTATCATCCCATGGCTCAAAGAAAACTACGACTACGAAGTAATCTGCGTATGCGGAAACTGCGGACAGGCAGATGAACTTGAAGGACTTGAAGAACGTGCATTATCTACTGGAGCTTCCAAGCTTTACATTGAAGACTTAACTGATGAATTCTGTGACGACTTCATTGTACCTTGTGTTCAGGCACATGCAGTATATGAAAACAAATATCTTCTCGGAACATCGATGGCAAGACCTGTAATTGCCAAGAGACTTGTTGAAATCGCCCGCAAGGAAGGTGCAACCGCAATCTGCCACGGTGCAACAGGAAAAGGAAATGATCAGATTCGTTTCGAACTCGGAATCAAAGCTCTTGCTCCTGATTTGAAAATAATTGCAGTTTGGAGAGATGCTAAATGGACACTTAATTCTCGTGAAGAAGAAATCGAATATTGTCGTCAGCACGGAATCAATCTTCCCTTCTCAGCGGACAGCAGTTATTCAAGAGACCGTAACTTATGGCACATAAGCCACGAAGGTCTTGAGCTTGAAGATCCTGCAAATGAACCAAATTACGAACATCTTCTTGTTCTTGGAACAACACCTGAAAAAGCACCCGATGAAGGTGAATATGTAACAATGACTTTTGAAGCAGGTATTCCCAAATCACTCAACGGTAAAGAAATGAAAGTTTCGGAAATAATTACCGAACTTAACCGTCTTGGCGGAAAACACGGCATTGGTATTATTGATATCGTCGAAAACCGTGTTGTAGGCATGAAGAGCCGCGGTGTTTATGAAACTCCCGGCGGAACAATTCTTTACGAAGCACATCAACAGCTTGAGGAATTGATTCTTGACCGCGAAACATATGCTCTTAAGGCAGAGCTCGGCAACAAATTCGCACAGGTAGTATATGAAGGCAAATGGTTTACACCTATCCGCGAAGCACTTCAGGCTTTTATTGAATCTACTCAGAAATATGTTACAGGCGACGTTAAATTCAAGCTTTACAAGGGAAATATTATCAAAGCTGGAACAACTTCACCATATTCTCTTTACAACGAAGACATCGCAAGCTTCACAACAGGTGATTTATACGATCACCATGATGCTGAAGGATTCATTAATCTTTTTGGACTTGCAACCAAAGTACGTGCTCTTAAAATGCAGGAAATAAATAACAAATAATCCGGGAGAAATACGTGTTAAATTCAAGAAATGTGATTTCAATCATAGGCTTTTATTTCATATGTGTTAATCTGCTCGGGCTTATATCTTTTTTCATTGACAAGCAGAAAGCAAAACGGCAGTCATGGCGCACTCCGGAGGCGGTTTTAATTACAATCGCCCTCTTCGGAGGCAGCATTGGCTGCCTTCTTGGTATGCATTTATTCCGTCATAAGACTCAGAAGCCAAAATTCTTCATTGGAATTCCCGCAATTTTAATACTACAGATTCTTATAGTTTTGATTGCCAAATTTATTGTACCCATAGATTTCATGATTTTGTAAGTATCTTCAATTTTTGTAACTATTCAGAGCCATGCAAAACTGCTCAAAATATTTTGCTTGCAAAGAATATTATGAGCAGTTTTATATGGCGAAGTAACAACATGAGCAAAAGAAAAGCCTTGAAAAGGCGATTTTGCGAATGGTGTTCT
>JAZLIP010000074.1:0-7838 GCA_045617445.1 Lachnospiraceae bacterium
TCAGAGCCATGCAAAACTGCTCAAAATATTTTGCTTGCAAAGAATATTATGAGCAGTTTTATATGGCGAAGTAACAACATGAGCAAAAGAAAAGCCTTGAAAAGGCGATTTTGCGAATGGTGTTCTGAATAGTTACAAAAATATTAGGAAAGAGGTAGAAAATGAGTAGTGAAATAAGAGGCATTAATCTTGCGGAATCAGGAATGCGCAAAATCGAATGGGTTAAGAGAAATTGTGATTTATTGAGGACTCTTGAACAGGAATTTACCGAAAGTAAACCATTTGAGGGAAAGAAAATAGCACTTAGTGTACATTTGGAGGCCAAAACAGCATATCTGTGTCTTGTTCTTAAAGCCGGCGGTGCTAAGATGTATGTTACCGGTTCGAATCCTTTGTCAACACAGGATGATGTTGCCGCAGCTTTGGTTAAAGAGGGCTTAGAGGTTCATGCCTGGTACAATTCGACTCCGGAAGAATACAGTAGTCATATTCGTGCAGTACTTGAACCGGGACCGAATATTATCATTGATGACGGCGGCGATCTTGTTCACATGATGCATACCGAGCTTACTCATTTGATACCTAATGTAATTGGCGGCTGTGAGGAAACGACAACAGGAATTTTGAGATTACTTGCTATGGACAGGGAAGGAGCACTCAAATTTCCGATGGTGCTTGTTAACAATGCTGATTGTAAGCATTTCTTTGACAATCGTTACGGAACCGGTCAATCGGTGTGGGATGGAATCAACCGTACGACCAATTTGATTGTTGCCGGTAAAAATGTTGTTGTTGCCGGTTACGGCTGGTGTGGTAAAGGTGTTGCCATGAGAGCGAAGGGACTTGGCGCCAAAGTTATAGTTACTGAGATTGATCCTGTTAAGGCGATAGAAGCTGTAATGGATGGCTACGATGTAATGCCGATGCGTGAAGCTGCTAAAGTGGGTGATTTCTTCGTTACGGTAACCGGTTGCAACAAAGTAATTGACAAAGATGATTTTGAAGTCGTTAAGGATGGGGCAATCATGTGTAATGCAGGTCATTTCGATTGCGAAATTGATATGGCATGGCTTAAGAAAAATGCGGTTGAAACGCGTGAAATGCGTAAAAATATTATGGGGTACAAGCTTCCGACCGGACAGTGGATATATATTCTTGCAGAGGGACGACTTGTTAATTTGGCAGCAGGTGACGGTCATCCGGCAGAGATTATGGATATGTCATTTGCAATTCAGGCTCTGTCTGCCAAATATCTTTGCGAGCATGCGGATGAAATTGATAAGATGATTATTGATGTTCCGAAGGAAGTTGATAATGATGTTGCTGTACGTAAGCTTAAATTCCTTGGAAAGAATATTGATACTTTGACGGACGAGCAGTTTAAATATCTTAATTCTTCTACTGTGTAGAATAAAACGTTACTATTCAATGGTAGGCGGAACACTTGCTGTTCCACCGTAGGAACATGATTCGATAGCAAAATGCATGCGTTTGCTACTATCGCTAAGTCAAAATACGAGGCGAGTCTTGAATATTTGAATATGATTTGTCAGTATTTGCTTTACGGTTAAGCAAGTGAATTGGAAAGACAGGAGGCGTAAAATAAATGTACGCGATTGATTATAATAAGCCGATAAAAGTCCACTTTATGGGTATTGGCGGAATAAGTATGAGTGGTTTGGCAGAGATTCTTATTGATAAAGGATTTAAGGTTTCAGGTTCCGACAGGAGTGAATCGGAACTCACCAAAATTCTTGTTGATAAAGGTGCTACGGTTACCTACGATCAGGTGGCGGAAAATATTGGTGATGATATTGACCTGGTTGTATATACAGCAGCGATAAGAGAAGATAATGAAGAATTTGTCGAGGTTAAGAAACGCAACATTCCCATGCTTACACGAGCAGAACTTCTTGGCCAGATAATGAAGAATTACAAGACATCAATCGCAGTCGCAGGAACTCACGGTAAGACTACGACAACTTCAATGATTACGGACATTTTAATGGCTGCAAATCTTGATCCTACGGTGTCTGTAGGAGGAATGCTTAAGGAAATAGGCGGTAACTTACGAATTGGTAAATCGGAACTTTTTCTTACGGAAGCATGTGAATATACAAACAGTTTCTTGAATTTTAATCCGACAATCAATGTGATTCTTAATATTGAAGAAGATCATCTTGATTTCTTTAAAGACTTAAACGATATAAGAAATTCTTTCAGAAAATTTTCGGAATTGCTTCCGGAAGATGGTTTGCTTGTTATAAATGCTGATATAGACAATTACGAAGAAATTTCAGGCGGCTTGAAATGCAAGGTTGTAACTGTGTCAATTAATGGAAAAGCGGATTACGTTGCAACTGACATTACCTACAGTTCCAAAGGTATGGCAAGCTTTGATGTTGTGAAATACGGCAAGAAATGGGCACACTTTACGTTAGCTGTTCCGGGTGAGCATAATGTAGGCAATGCTTTGGCTGCAATTGCGATAGGCGATTATCTCTTGGTTTCTCCCGAAGTTATTTCGGAAGGTTTTGAAGCTTTTCATGGAACAAACAGACGTTTTGAATACAAGGGCAGGCTTAATGATATTACGATTATTGATGATTATGCTCATCATCCGACAGAAATCAGGGCAACGTTAAATTCTGCAAGGAAGTACACAGACGGAAGAGTTGTGTGTATTTTTCAACCGCATACCTATACAAGAACCAAAGCATTGTTTGATGAATTCGTAGATGCTTTGTCTGATGCTGATGTGGTTGTTTTGCCGGAAATTTATGCGGCAAGGGAGACGGATACACTTGGTATGAGCTCAGCTCTTATTCGTGATGCGCTCATTTTAAAGGGTGTGGAAAGCTACTACTTTTCTACCTTTGATGAGGTTACAAATCACCTTCTTGAAAAAAGTTTACCGGGTGATTTGTTGATAACTATGGGTGCCGGAAACGTAGTAGAAATCGGCGAATATTTGCTCGGACAATGAGTTATCCACAAATCCACAGGCTGACAAAAAAGTTATCCCAAATCGGCTTGTGGATTTCTTGATTTACATAATATTATCGGAATGATTATGAAACTCCGTTTTTATAAGCTTTTGCAAGTTACATAATCGATTTGAAATGTAATTTAGTAAGTTATCCACACGTGGATCCGTATTTACGGTGCGGGTACTTGGGCATAACAATTTGTTTGAATTTGGAACACCCTATGCTATACTTTTTGTGGCTTAAAATTGAAATAATGGACAATAAAAGTATTGGTAGGTGTTTTTGATGGGTAACATTACTCTTAGAAAAGAATATGTATCAGGCGTTACTTCTGTCTTCAACAGATTCATTGATGAATTTATGTTTGATGCAAATGATGCGCAGATTAAGATATATTTGTACTTGTTGCGTTGCTTCGAAGGCAATGTTGAATTTTCGACGTCTTCGATTGCGGATCGTTTCAATTATACCGAGAAGGATGTTATTCGTGCGCTTAAATTTTGGGATGAGAGACAGGTGCTTTCTTTAAGCTGTACTTCCACAGGTAAAATCACCGGTGTTACCATTAATGATTTGTCTGTGACTAAAGCCGGCGCTTTTGATGAGGAGGTTAGCGAAGATTACGATGCGCAAGTACTTCCTGTGAGCAGAAGCCGCAGAAAGAAAAAGGACGTTGATGTAAAGCCTAAGGAAGATGTTGATTTTTCCGAAACGTATTTAAAAGAGGAACCTGAAGAGTTAAAGGTACCCGGAAAGATTTTAGAGAAATCAAAGGATGTAGTTAAAGTGGTAGATTTTAATAAGAAACCAAAGTACAGCGCGGCTGAAATAGAACGCGTAATGAATAGACCTGATATGTCTGATCTTGCTTTTGTTGTTGAGGCATATCTTGGTAAAACATTACGCAAGGATGAACTTGCAACGATTGTATTTATGCATGAAGAGTGCAGGTTTAATTCGGAACTTATAGAGTATTTGTTTGAGTATTGCGCGGACAATGACATTAAGAAGATTTCTTTGATTGAAAATGTTGCAAGAGTATGGTTTGCGACGGGAATTTCTACTGCGGAAGAAGCCAAAATCAGAACGGGAAGACCTACAAGAGAGGTTTACACCGTGTTAAATGCTTTCGGAATAAGCGGAAGAAATCCTATTGAGCCGGAAATTTCATACGTATATAAATGGGTAAATATTTACAAATTTGATATAGATATAATTAAGGAAGCATGTAATCGTACAATTATGCAAATTCATACCGCAAGCTTTGAATATGCGGATACGGTATTGTATAATTGGAAAGAAAATAATGTAACTTCTTTTGATGATATTAAGGAATTAGACAGGAAGCATTCTAAGGAAGTTAATTTCAAAGAGAGAAAGAAGGACGATATTTCCTATAAGAAACCGATTAATGCGGCAGCAGTTAATTCACCCTTCAATAGCTTTAAACAGCATGACTATGATTACGAAGCATTGGCAAGGGAAATGTCCTCCAAATAATTAAGGAGTCAAGATGTCAATTACTAATGCACAATATGATGAAATAATGCGCGAATATGAGCAGACACAGAACGCAAACAGACATTTGCATGATACGCGTCTTGCTGAGGTGTTTGCGAAAATACCCGAATTTAAGGCACTCGATTCATCTGTTGCAACTATTTCCCTTGAACAGGGAAAGAAGTTGATAGAAGGTGATTTGGATGCCTTATGTGTGCTAAGGAACAAAATCAAAGAATTGTCGGCGAAGAAGAAATCATTGTTGCTTGCAAACGGTTTTAACGAGGATTATTTGGAACCGATTTATTCCTGCAGTGCCTGCAAGGACACGGGATATGTAAACAATGAGAAGTGTAATTGTTTTAAGCAACGTATCCTTAAGATAATTTATTCGCAATCTAACATAGAGGAACGATTGAAGCTTGAGAATTTTGATACACTTGATATGGATTACTATGGTGACTCGGAATTGGAAAAGATGAAGGATATTATTGATTCCTGCCGTGCTTTTGCCGATAATTTCGAAAACACCTATGATAATATGTTTCTTTATGGTTCGGTCGGAGCCGGAAAAACCTTTCTTACGAATTGTATTGCCAAGGAAATTCTTGATAAGGGACATTCGGTAATTTACTTTACAGCGCAACAATTATTTGATAAACTTGCTAAGTATGCATTTAGGGCAGAAACGGCCGAAGAAAATATTGACAAGATGCATGAGGATGTGTTTAACTGTGACTTGCTGATTATTGATGATTTGGGAACGGAGTTGATTAATTCCTTTGTGCAAAGTCAGTTGTTTATGATTGTTAATGAACGTGATTTACGAAGAAAGTCTACTATAATTTCTACGAATTATGCTTTGTCTGATATAAGAACTCTTTATTCGGAGCGTATTTCGTCGAGAATATTCAGTAAATATCAGCTTAAGGAATTCGAAGTGGCTGATTTACGGGTTAAAATGAAGCGATACAAAATGTAGTGTCTATCTTGAATTGAAAGAGAGGTTTTATTTCATGCCTAATCGTGAGGAAAAACGTAATCTTGAAACTATTCCGGTTGGTTCATTAAGGATGATTCCGCTTGAAGGATGTAAGGATTTAGGAGAGAAGATTGACAAATATCTTGTCACATGGCGAACCGAAAGAGAAAACGAACATAAGAATTCGTTGGCCTTTGCAGGCTATCAGAGAGATTCGTATATTCTTGATGCTAAGATTTCCCGATTTGGAACAGGAGAAGCCAAGGGAATTATTAATGAATCGGTAAGAGGAACTGATTTATATCTTCTTGTGGATGTTAGTAATTATAGTTTGACATATTCTCTTTGCGGACATGAGAATCATATGTCACCTGATGATCATTATCAGGATCTTAAGAGAATTATTGCTGCAGTTGGTGGTAAGGCAAGGAGAATCACAGTAATTATGCCGTTCCTTTACGAGAGCCGCCAACATAAGAGGAGTGCAAGAGAATCGCTTGATTGTGCATTGGCATTGCAGGAAATGATTGCGATGGGCGTTGATAGTATTATCACCTTTGTTGCACATGATGCCAGAGTACAGAATGCAATTCCCTTGTCGGGATTTGAAACGGTGCAGCCGGCTTACCAGTTTGTAAAGGGTCTTCTTAGGAATGTGAAGGATTTATCCATAGATGCCGAGCATATGATGATGATAAGTCCTGATGAAGGTGGAATGAGCCGAGCCATATATCTTGCAAATGTACTTGGAATTGACATGGGTATGTTTTATAAACGTCGTGATTATACCAAAGTGGTTAACGGACGAAATCCTATTGTAAGCCATGAGTTTCTTGGATCTTCCGTTGAGGGCAAGGATGTTTTGGTCGTTGATGATATGATTTCATCAGGTGAAAGTGTAATTGATGTTGCAAGGCAACTTAAGAAACGTAAAGCCGGAAGAATATTTGTTGCTGCAACTTTTGGACTGTTTACAAATGGTCTTGGAGTATTTGATGAAGCCTACAAGGAAGGTCTGATAGATAAAGTACTTACTACGAATCTGGTTTATCAGACAGAGGAATTACTGCAGAAACCATATTATATCAACTGTGATATGAGTAAATATATTGCATATATTATTGATACTTTGAATCATGATACATCAATTTCGGATTTGCTTAATCCTAATGAGAGAATTCATTCTTTGGTTGAAAAGTACAATAATGGTTTATTAAAATGATAAAAAAGGTGTCGCAAGACACCTTTTGTTTTAAGGTTTGTGTGTTTGGTACACTCTAAGGGTAATGTTATGTTTGAATTGGGAAAGAAACAAAGATTATGTGTTGTTAAGAAGGTTGAATACGGTGTTTACTTGGCTGAATCGAGGACTTCGGAAAACAAAGTACTTCTGCCGATTAAGCAAGTGCCAAGCGGAACTGAAATCGGAACCGAAATAGAGGTTTTTCTTTATAAGGATTCCAAGGATCGACTTATAGCGACTACGAACAAACCGTTGATTGAACTTGGTGAAGTGGCAATACTTAAGGTTGCCATGGTTGGCAAAATCGGCGCTTTTGTGAATTGGGGACTTGAGAAGGATCTTCTGCTTCCGTTTAAACAGCAAACAAGGAAAGTGCATGAAGGTGAGGACGGTCTCGTTGCTCTCTACGTAGATAACGGCGGACGTCTGTGTTTTACGATGAAGGTTTACGATTATTTGCGTACAGATCACAATTACAAAGCAGGTGATGTGGTTAACGGACGTGTGTACCAGCTAAGCGATAATTTTGGCGCATTTGTGGCTGTAGACAATGAGTATTCAGCATTGATTCCAAAGAGGGAGCTTTTTGGTGAGGTCAGAATCGGAGAGGAAATAAGCGGAAGAGTAATTGATGTTAAGGAAGATGGCAAAATCACTCTTGGTATCAGAAACAAGGCATATCTTCAAATTGATGCGGATGCTGATAAGATAATGAATGTTATTGAGGAATTTGACGGTATTCTGCCTTTTAACGATAAGGCATCACCGGAGACAATAAAACGTGAATTCAATATGAGTAAGAATGAATTTAAACGTGCGGTCGGAAAACTTTACAAATTACGAAAAATTGAAATAACCGATAAATCTATACGGAAATTGTAAGCAAGCGATAAGTCTTTTACCGGAAATACCGTTTAAAACAGCCAATAGGGGGTTGATTTGCAGTCCCTGATTGGTAACTGAATTTAACTTAAAAATAAGCGTAACTATTCAGAACCAAGCTCAAAAATCCTACGGATTTCCTCGCTGTTTGGTTCTCACCAAAGAAATTTTCAAAAATACAGTCATTTATGCAAGCATAATGCCTGTATTTTATGAAAATCACCTTGGCTCTGAATAGTTA
>JAZLIP010000075.1:0-7364 GCA_045617445.1 Lachnospiraceae bacterium
CAGCATTATCTTCAAATGGTGTTGTTTTAAGATTAGCAACACTTATATCATTCCAAGTGTTTCCATCATTTGTATATATAAAGTCAGGTGGAATCCTAACTTTAAGATTACGTGTAACATCATCATACACAACTTCCAGAGCGGTATCATCGGAATAAATATAACCATTCTCCAACATGGTTCTATATTCCTCTTTTCCATCGCTTGTGATATATACAGGAGTCAGAAAATCCTCATCCAAAATCGCAGTAATGCCCACATTTCCTTTAAAGTCTTTATCAAACGAAACATTCCTACCGTCCCAAAACTCTACATTATACTTACTTCCGTCAACTCCATTAGCGCTTACATGAGCATTTCCGCTTACAGTCAAATTATCAGCAGCGATACCGGTTCCAAATCCTGATATTTCTGCATTATCGGCAAGCAAAACATTACCCTTAAAACTATCTATACCCTTTTCAATATTTTCCTCAGCATTGCAAATAATCTTGGATGAGCCTGTCATACTAAAATTTGTTCCCTCATAACACTCAGCAGCGCTCATATCATTTACGCTAACAACAATCTTGGCATTATCATTCATATTTACGATTGCATTCGTAGTACTATAAATTATTTTCCCATTTGCAACCGTACAATTCTCAATAGAAGCATCTCCATTCATATTTATGGTTGAATTATCATTATCAATCAAAGTTTTTCCAGCTGTACAATTCTCAGTGGAAGCAGCTCCATTCATATTTATGGTTGCATTGTCATTATTATAAATCAAAGTGTTTCCAGCTGTACAATTCTCAATGGAAGCAGCCCCATCCATATTTATGGTTGCATTGTAGGTATTACGAATCAAATAATAATCCGCTGTACAATTCTCAGTAGAAGCAGCTCCATCCATATTTATGGTTGCATTTTCGTCATTATAAATCAAAGTGTTTCTAGCTGTACAATTCTTAATTGCAGCATTGCCACTCATATTTGTGATTGATTTTGATGTATTATGAATCACATAATCCGCCGTACAATTCTTAATCGAAGCACTATCACACATATTTACGGTTGCACCATCATAACTCCGAATCACAGGTGTTTTATTAGAACATCGAAGTCCAACCAACATGGAATTCCCCAACATATTAAAGGTTCCACCATTGTATATAGAACTAAACGGAGAATCTGAATATATTTCAGCATTTGTAATTGCAGCATAACCGGTTAAATTAAATAATCCACCAATAATATAAATCTTGGACTCCGCCCCGGTAAGTATCACCATACCATGTGCTTCAAATGCTTTTGGATCAGTTAACTCACTGTCATTACTACTGATACTTCCATCCGAGCCTACATACAATGTCTTGGCACTTGTGCTTGTATCTGTAATAGTAAATGTAGTAAATGTATTGAATACTTTAATTTCTCCTACAACGTTAAGATTATATCCATTCAAATCCAAAACAACATTATCTTTATTAAGACTCAAAGATTCAACTTCCGCATCAGCTGTCAATTCAATTAACCTACCGTCTTTAAGAATACTATTGCTTAGTTTTGCATGCGTCCAACTACTTCTTCCATCATCTGAGTACCGGCAATTCTCACCTTCCTTATTTGCCGCAAATTCTTCCTCTGCTTCAGTTGCTTCTTCTTCGATATCATCCAAGGACTCAGCAGTAAGAACCTTTTCTTCTTTATCACCCCGAAACATTTCCTCGGTTTCATCTTCCTTATCATCAAGAAGCATTTCTTCTGTTTCTTCAGCTTCCTCAACTTCAAGAAGAAGCGATTCCGTTTCAACTTTACGTTCTTTCGTATCAAATGTTTCAGAAGAATTCATTAAGTCTTCTTCATCAGTACTATAAGCTACAGATGCATCTTCTGTTATCGCTTCACTAATGATTTCATTTTGATTATCAAGCAGCAATTCTTCAGCATATACAGGCATTGGTACCGAACCAACTACCATTGCAATACTAAGTATTGCTACCATCCATCTTCTTAATGTATTTTTACCCGACTTCATTTCTAATCCTCCCTAAAACAAATGATATATTTAGTCTTATAAATCTCATTCATTATAATGTTTGAGGCCCCACAAGTTGTACAGTAAAACCAACCGTGCCTGTATATGTTCCGGGAATCGTAACCTTTGTTACAGAATTTCCACTGATAGACCTAAATTCTGTCGGACTAATTTCAACACAAATATCTGAATCTCCTCGACCATTCGGAAGGAAACCGGCCTTTGCCTGTGTTATAGTTGCTGTAATTTTATTTGCTGTAGACGGATCACTACCTGATGTCAAATCAACCATTTTAGTTAACGGTGATTCTCCGCTTGCATCTGTAGGTGCTACGCGCAGTGTAGTTCCTGAAGCAAGTATTCCTTTAGCCTGCACCACATAGGTTCCGCTATAGTCAGTCATACTGTCTTCATCCTTTGTCATCACAATTTCCTGTGGAATTGCAACAACAAAATATGATTCATTCGCACCATCTGTTTTAAGTGTAACATCCTGATTACCGACCGCAGTTAACTCATGATTTGTTTCGTCGGCAGTTACATCAACAGTAATCGGAAAACCCAAAAAAACCGTCAGTAACGTCACTACCATCAATTTACCCGTGATTTTCATCCATTTGTTCTTCATAATACACCATCCTTTCTTTTCCCCATAAATGCAACTAAACTAAACCCCCTTGTCACTGAACAGCAACAACCTACTCACTAAAATACACACCAATGTGCAACAAACCATTAAATACAATTGTTGGATCGGGAATTTTTTCCCCATCGCTCTCCATTTCTATTATCAACGGTTCACGATATACATTTGAGTCACTTTCCAAAGGTACACCTTCACTTGTTCCGTCAAAATGACTTTTATTTAAGGTAACTTTCAAATCATAGGTTTTTCCGTTACCATCAGATATTGTTACCGCATTTGTAGTTTTGTCTTCTTGGTTTCCATCACCAACCAAAACATCAAAGGATTCTCCCGGCTCAACATGGTACTCAACATAACTCTCAATCTTTCCATAGTAATGAGTTTTTCCTTCCGAATACGGAACAATAATGCTAAGCATCACATCCTCGGATTCTTCGGGAATTCCAAAAATTTCATACCAACTGCTACTCTTAGTAAGTGTTCGTTGCGAATAATTCTTCCCAGCACTTAATTTATTTATATACTTTGTATCAATCGGGTCGTAGAAATATCCCGGAAGATTTACCGTATTATTTAATGTGGTTCCATTTAATGTAATGGAATTAAGTGCCAAGCAATCTTTAAATGCATCTGCATCCATTGTCTTGACACTTCCTCCAATCGAAATGTCAGCAAGCTTGGGACATTGTGAGAAATTCCCTTTTTCTATAGTTTCTACAGAATCACGAATAACAACTTCCACTAATTCACTACATTCATCGATACAATTTTCTTTTAATGTAACAACATTTCCACTTATTGTTATTCTCTTAACACCTGATTTATTGAACACTTTCTTCGGAAGGATATTAATAGTACCACCAATTTCCATTGAACTGATATTACAATTCGAAAATGCCAAGGACTCCCCGACGTCATTAGTCTGAATTGTTTCAAGGGAACTAAGTACGTAATCCCCTTCAAGTTTTTCTGTTCCTCCCAATGCATAACTTCCAAGGAATTTAAGCTTCGAAAGACTCACAAGGCTTTCTATTTTTCTGTTACTTTGAAAAGCATTGTAATCAATTTTGGTAATGTTGCTACAATCTATAGAACCTTCTAAACCACAGTACTTAAGAGCTTCTCCACCAATTATTGTAATGCTACCTGGGAAATTAATTACACTTTTCAAGCTATGATTTCCTCTGAAAGCGCCCTTTCCTAACTCAGTAATTTTAGTACCAATAGTCACTTCTTCCAAAAATCCGGAGTCCAGCTTGGTTGATGAATTATAATCATGATAAAATGTTTTCTCTTCTACCTTTCCTACCAAATTACTCAAATCAATTTTCGGATTCAACATATTTGTCGCTTCACAAAATGCATATTGACCTATATAACCGACACCAGAAAGCGTATTATTCGTATTCTTTGACAAGCTTTTGCAATTGTAGAAAGCATATTGGGGAACAGTAGCCGATTTAGTTTCTGTTCCGGTCAATTTACTCAAATCAACCGTTCCCGTTAAATTCTCACATCCATAAAAAGCATATTCACCAATTGATTTAAGTTCTGGCGCATTAATAGAACCAGCCATAACGGAGCATCCTTCAAATGCTCTGGCACCATAATTTGTAATATTTGAATCTAAATTAATCGTGACAAGCTTACTACATCCTGAAAACGCCTGAGTATCAACCAGATTTATCGTATTCGGCAAGCTGACATTAGTAATATTTGTTAACGAATTAAACATTTCTTTTCCGACACTTGTAACACTTCCGCCGATAACAACGTTTTCAATATTTGCCTTATATTCATTATATTTACTTCTGTCAGTAAAGTATGAACTATTGTAATCAAACATTGGTCCATAGCCTCTGATGGATAATGTATGATTACTCTCATCATATTCTCCAAATACATTCAAGCCAAACTGAACAGTCGCAGAACCACTATATTTAATCAAAGTCCTATTATAAGTCACACCGGCTTCAAGAACAGTATATTCCGTCGGGTTTTCTAACCCGGCTTCAGTTGAATCAATATATACTCCGGGCAAAATATAATCATTATTTAACGTTATACCATTAAGGCAAAGAGTTGAAAGCTTAGCATATCCTATAATCGCATCCTGTGCAATGCTTGTTACACTACCCGGAAGACTTAAATAATCAAGTGAATCACAGGAATGAAACAAATCACTTGGAATTTCACTTATTCTTGATTTCGACAAATCAACTGCCGCAAGCTTCGAGCATTGGTAAAAACAGGTTAATCCATCATCACTTGGAATTTTTTCAAGGTTCGACAAGGGATCAATTGTTTGCAAGTTGTTGCAAAACCAAAAAGCTTTTTGGCCAAGATTACTAATATTTTCTATCCCTGTAATCTTTTTTAACGAATTTGCCTGTTCAAAGGCATAAGCGCCTATATATTCTACTTCTTTTGCTTCAATCTTCGAAAGGTTTCTGCAAACATAAAACGCGCCTTCCTCTATTCTTTTCAAGCTTTCTAACGTTGTAACCTCCATCAATTTCTCACAATTAGAAAAGCAACGAACATCAATTTTTGTAACCCCTTCTGCTCCCTGTACAGAAACCAGGTTCTCATTTACACCAAAGGAATATCTCCCAAGAGTGGCAACATCCGGACCAAGAATTACATTTGCAAGCCTTGGCAAATTATAAAACATATAATTACCAACAGATGATACTCCGGAATATATCTTAATAGTTACTATGTCGCTTGCAATGTCTGAATAAATCGCAGCACTTCCGGTTAAATTCTCAGTCTCATCATACATTTGACCACTGCCTGCTATTTCCAAAAGTCCGATATCATCATCAAAATATCCGTATACATCGTTTCCAAATTCGTATTTTGTCGTAATACTTCGAACCAAGGTGCACGTATATTCGTAATCCGCAATAAGCTCATTGAGTATTTCTCTTTGGTCTGATTGTTCATAAATAGCAATAAAGTCAGCACCAAATATAGCGTTTAAATTAACAGCTTTATCAAATGTAACTCCCTTTAAAACAATCTCTTTGACATTGCTACATCCATCAAAAGCACTACCGCTATCACTACTGTCAATACGCTTAATGGTGCTTGGTAAAATAATTTCACCAAGGCCGGTACATCCTGCAAAAGCATTAGTATCAAGATAACTGACATTACCAAAATCAATTGATTTTAATTTTATATTATTACTGAATGCATACTCACCAATTCTTTTAACGCTATCCTCAAATACCAGTTCCTCAATATTTGAACCTGCAAATGACTTCGAAGGTATCGTATACTCTACATCGTCATAATAGCAGGAAATTGTCAGCTTCTTTATTTGTGAATCTTTGATTACATTTATACCAATATTTGCAACCGTTGTATCATCAATGCATTTAACATCCCCTATCCTAAGCTTTGGAAGAGTACAGCCTTCAAATGCGCCATTTCCAATCCCCTTAAGGCTTGACAAAGAAAGATAACTCTGAAGGCCGGCATTTTTAAAGGCATACTCACCAATCTCCATGCCTTTAAGATTCGTCTCACCGCTCATATTATGAATTGCTCCAAGATTTGAGCATTCGGCAAAAGCATATGCACCAATATCTGTTTCATCAGGAATAGTAACTCCTGTCAATCTGATACAGCCTGCAAATGCGTAATCTCCAATATTCTTAACTGACGCAGGAATCTCTACCGTTGTCAAATTGAAGCAATCTATAAATACTCCATTTCCAAAATTAGTTACAATCTTATCTTCAAAAACAATTTTGTTTATTGCACTTCTATCAATATATATAGGCGATGTTGAATAGTAACTTCCATTTTCATCCGTTCCCGATTCATAATCACGCATTTTGACTCCGTCTGCCGAATCTCCGTCTGCCGAAATGGTAAGTGTACCGGTTGTAGTATCCAAAGTACCAATTATACTGCTCTCGTAGCCTTCTTTACCCAATTCATATTCTTTTTCTGTATCATCGGATTTAACAAGTGTCATGTTATAGAGCACGCCTGCCTGAAGCACCAGAAATTTGTTCCCCGTTGCTTCATCCTCATACATTGCATTCAAGGAATAATCCTTAGACACTTTAAAACCTTCAAGAGTTATCGTACTGATCTTATTATTAGTGATTTTGACCTCGCTTAAATCTCCACCTTCCCCGGAAAGCTTAACAGCAAGGCTTCCGGCTCCCGAAGATTCCAATGCACTTTCATAAAAAAGTGTAAGCTTACTGATATCCATTTCTATTTTCTTTAATTTACTATCATTAGCAAAAGCATTTTTATGCACTTGCTCAATGTTTGGAAGAGAAATCTCTTCAAGGGCAGTTAAATTAAATGCATCCTCACCGACAAATGTTGCACTGGAAAAATCAAAAGCAGACACCTTCCTACAATCATAAAAAGCTGCCGAATCTATACGCCCAACATTACCGGTATCTTCAATACTTTCTAAGTTTCTACAGCCCTTAAAGCTAGCCGTACCCATAGAAACAACACGTTCTAAACCGGTAACCGTTTTCAAAGAACTGCAGCCATTAAAAACATATCCATCTATTGCGTATACTTTTCCGTTTAAATCAACTTCCTCAAGATTTTTACATTCATTAAAAAGCACCTGTGAAAATTTGATTCCCGATTCCGGGTCATCAGTAACCTCTATCGAATCATCACATATAACCTTAAGTATTTTATCCTTAT
>JAZLIP010000076.1:0-6718 GCA_045617445.1 Lachnospiraceae bacterium
TGTTCCTTTTAATATAATTGCAATTGTTATACAATTTGTGAATGTTAAGCTTCGTTTGGAAGTATTTGCTTCATCAATGTCGTTGCTTATGTTTGCGATTGCGGTTCAAAAGGCGGAGGAATTGGTGGATCCGGTAGTGAATACGCAGAGTTACAATGCTTTTATTCAAGATATGGATAAGGCGTACAGAGTTAACCGTTCAATGTATGTTATGTTCATTAAGATTACAAATCATAGGGCACTTCGAAACAATTTGGGCCTTGAAACTTTCTGTAGAATATTGAAACAGATTGGTGAAAAGCTTCAGCAAATGAGCCATATTCTGAAAGTGTATACAGATGTTTACTATCTTGATGGCGGCGAATTTGCGATTGTTTCAGATGATTCCGAGTATGAGAAAGTATTGGATCTTGGGCGGCTTATTGTGGCATATATGCAGGAGAGTTTCAGGTTGAACAAGATGGAAATCGTTCTTGAAGCCAGAGTATGTATGACTAAATGTCCGGAGGAATTGCAGTCTTATTCGACACTTATGGATTTCGCAAAGACATTTTATAATACCGTGCCAAACGAAACACATGTTATTCAATTGCGAGATATTCTTGAGTCCAAAGATTTCCGAATGAGGAATAGAATTAATGAAATCATTAAGCAAAGCATTGAGAATCATAATTTTCAAATGTATTATCAACCGATTTATTCCGTTGAAAAAGGGAAATTTGTATCGGCTGAAGCTTTAATCAGATTGTATACGAAAGAATTTGGATATATATCGCCTGCTATTTTTATTCCGGCGGCAGAAATAAGTGGAGCTATTCATGAAATTGGTGACTTTGTATTGGAGGATGTTTACAGATTTGTGGGTTCGGAGGCGTTTGAAAATAGCGGACTTGAGTATGTTGAAATAAATTTGTCGGTTTCGCAATGTATTGAACCTAAATTGATTTCTAAGGTAAATGGTCTTGCGGAAAAATATCATATTTCACCAAAACAGATAAATTTGGAGATTACCGAGACAGCGGTGGATTACGACCCTAAAATTACCGATTACAATATTTGGGGATTACACCGTATGGGGTATCAGTTCTCACTTGATGATTACGGAACCGGTTATTCAAACATTAAACGGGTTGTATCATTGCCACTCAGTATTGTTAAGCTTGATAAGAGCTTTGTGGATGAAATGAACGATCCGAAGATGTGGACGGTCATTGTTAATACGGTTGGAATGTTAAAGAGGATGAAGAAGAAAATCCTTGTAGAAGGTATTGAAGATGAGTATACCTTTAAGAGGTTTGCGGAGCTTGGTTGTGATTACATTCAGGGATTTTATTTCTCCAAGCCGCTTCCGGAAAAGGATTTTATTGATTTTGTCAGAACCTCAAATTCGGATAGAGGAGTTAGTGCAGGGTAGTTAAATGGAATTTTGGGGTATGATTTTGCTTGCGGCAGTTGTATGAGAAACGGGGCTTTGTTATGGAGATTTTGTTGTATGATATTTGCGCAATTGTGATTTTTGTAATTATATTTGTGTCGGATATCTTAAGAAAAATGAATCGTAGTAAAATTAATAACATTTTTAATGTATTAATTGTCCTTTGCTTGGTTTCTTCAATATCAAGTCTTTTGAGGGGAATTATTTTGGTCGGTGGTTCTTACTCAAAGATTAGTTTGGCGTTAAGTTATGTATTGCAATATGTTTACCTTGTTTCATATTGTGCCGTTTTGCCTGTGTATACCCTTCTTATTATTGCGGTAATCGGCATCTGGCATGGATTTAAATCGAGTGCGATTCTTGTGTCAACATGGATTCTGTTGACATTTAATACTGTTTGTTTTGTTTTCGTAAATATCTTTACGGGAAAAGTATTTACAATTGATGATACACTTCGGTATCATCGTGGTCCCTGGATTAGTGTAATTTATGTTGCGGCACTTTTCTTCACAGCCTTTGGAACCTTCATAGTAATTAAGTGCAGAAAGTTTCTTAAGCTTGAGAAAATGGTCGTACTGCTTTTGTTTTACCCGATAGCTGTTATCGGTATTATTGTTCAAGGATTTGTGAAGCATAGTCAGATTGAAATGTTTTGCCTGTCCGTTGCGACTCTTTTGTTTTCGATTGTTGTTCACAGACAAAATGAAATTCTGGATCCTGTTACCGGTGCTAAGAAGTATAATGCCGGAGTGGAACATATGGTAAGCATTTTTGAAACAAAGACACCGGTGCAGGTTGTTCTTCTGAAACTGGTTAATTACAACAATATAAGGGTGTATTTGGGGCTTGACCTTTATAACAATTTCCTGCGTATGGTATCAACTACAATGCGAAAGCTTGCTGAAAAAAACAAGGTCGATGCTGATGTATTTTATCTCGAATATGGCTTGTTTGCTTACCTGACGGAGGATATGGATGAGGTTAAGGTGGCGGCATTGGCTGAGGAACTTAATGAATATATTAAGGGTGAACTTAGTATTGAGGGATTGAAAATTCTTCCTGATTCAAGGTGCTGTATTGTTAAAGTACCTGCTGAAATTAATGAGTATACAACGCTGTTTACTTTTGGAACGACCTTCCATGCGACGCTGCCTGAAAGTCATGATGTAATGAAATATTCGGATTATGTTAATGATGAGCAATTTAAAATCAAAAATGAATTGGATGAAATAATTGCCCGTGGGTTGAAAAACAGTAGTTTTGAAATGTATTATCAGCCGATATATTCTACTACCGAGAAGAAATTTGTATGTGCGGAGGCACTTATTCGACTTAATGATGAAAAATATGGCATGATTTCACCGGGACTTTTTATTAAAGCGGCTGAGGTAAGTGGGGCGATTCATGCTATCGGTGATTTTGTTTTAACGGATGTTTGCCGTTTTATTTCGGAAAATGATTTTGAGGAATTGGGGCTCTCACATGTGCAGATAAATATGTCGGCGTCCCAGTGTATTGAGGTTGATCTTGTTGCCAAAGTCAAACAGATTCTTGAAGAAAATAATGTTAATCCAAGCAAGCTGAATCTTGAAATAAGTGAGTCGTCGGTTGATTTTGATCCGGAGGTAATAGATCAGAATATTAGTGCCCTGAATGAATACGGAATTCATTTTGCGCTTGATGATTACGGAACAGGGTATTCGAATGTTAAACGTGTTACAAGTCTGCCGATTGATATAGTTAAGCTTGATAAGGCATTCATAGAAGATATGAATGATGATGTAATGTGGATTATGGTACAGGATACAATCAAAATGCTTAAGGAAATGGGCAAAGAGGTAGTGATTGAAGGCGTTGAAAATGAAAGTGTAGTAGAAAAGTTTATGGAGATGGGATGCGATTATATTCAGGGATGTGAGTATATGCAGGGATATTATTTCTGCAAGCCTTTACCGGAGAAGGAATTCCTGGAATTTATGCATGCGCAGGCATAGAATGTATTACCGTAACTATTCAGAACACCATTCGCAAAATCGCCTTTTCAAGGCTTTTCTTTTGCTCCTGTTGTTACTTCGCCATATAAAACTGCTCATAATATTCTTTGCAAGCAAAATATTTTGAGCAGTTTTGCATGGCTCTGAATAGTTACGTATTACCAAAGGTAATTTGGCATGCGTGCTTGTTGCTGCTTGGAGAATGAATAGTAACAATATTATCATCATTTAAAACAATAAATTTGGAAAAATGCGTTTGTTATGGTATAGTGGTAGAGTCGGTGCGATTTTATGCGCATTTGAAATTAAGTGTATTGTTAAAGTGGATTTTTTGGGGTGGTTATGTTTAGTGTCAGTGAAATTATCGATGAAGTTGTATTGAAGCTTAAGTCTCTTCCGGAAGGAACTGAGGCATCAACCAGTGATTTGATATATCTTGTGTGTGACTGTAATGAAGAAATCAGTAATGCAGTTGATATGTCTTTGGATGACTTGTTTATGATCGATGAACAGGTTCGAAAGAAAGCTATTATGCAGGGAATTTATTTGGATGGTTCGATATTACAGGATGCCATGGGGGCATTACCTTTTGATAAGAGATTTATAATCAGAA
Source organism: Lachnospiraceae bacterium (assembly GCA_045617445.1). GTDB lineage: Bacteria > Bacillota > Clostridia > Lachnospirales > Lachnospiraceae > UBA2868. Next base: position 4,043 of record JAZLIP010000076.1, read on the forward strand.
GATTGTAAAATTCCTTTTGTATTCATATAGCAATTTGAAATCGGAAGAAAGCTTGTAATTGGAGCTTTCTTTTGTTGCGTTTAGTTGTAAATTGTTGTAAAGTTGTTTAGTGTTTATGCAATTGGAGGCAGAATATGAAAAGAAAATGTGTACAATGTGGTAAGGATTTTTTCCTTGCAAAAAGCGAATTGGATTTCTACAAGAGCAGGAAGCTTGCTTATCCGAAAAGATGTAAGGAGTGTCGTGCGGAAAATAAGAACAGGAAGAAGGATAAAGCAGGAGATACATTTGGAAGTGTAGAGGATACTAAACCTACCGGTATTAAACCTGTCAATAGCAAACAAAATTATGACAGACCGGCAGATATGGATGGTAACAGTACGATAAATAGTACAGCAGAAAACAAAGCGGACAAAAAGAAAATGAGTAAAGGTAAAAAGGCTTTGGCGGGCACTGCAGCAGCGTTGGCAGTTGTTGCTTCGGCGGTGTTTGGAAATAATATGGTCAATTCCAATTCGCCCGACAATATGACGCTTACTCAGTACTATGCCGTGGAAGAAACAGAAAATGCTGACGGTGCTGAAGCGGACGAGATACTTTATACCTTTAAAAACGAGGAACTGCTTGAAGAACATTTTGAAAAGCATGGTATAGAAATGGGTTTCAAAGAACCGGCAGAATATGAGATGGCAGCTTCAAAGGTTGTAAACAATGAAAGTGCTTTACATAAACTTGAAGCTGAAGATGGTGATGATGTTTACTATCTTGAAGAAACAAATGAATTGGTTATTGTTTCAAAAAGAGGCTATATCCGAACTTATTTTAAACCGGAAGCGGGGATTTCGTATTTTAATAAGCAGTAAATTAATCGGGGCGTGTAATGCTTTCGCTTCCGCCAATGTTGATTCTTGATGAAGCAACATCTTCAATAGATACACGAACGGAATTGAAAATTTACAACAGTCAGTTCGGTTAATGAGAATGATAGTTTGAAGTTGTTTTGAAATTATTTGGAGGCAAAGTATGAGTGACGTAAATTGTGAATCTTGCGGAAATTATGTTTATGATGAGGAATTTGATGAGTATTACTGCCAGATGAATCTTGATGAAGATGAATATGGAAGGCTTATTTCCGATTCACATTACAGGTGTCCTTATTATTTGTTCGCAGATGAATACGCAGTTGTCAGAAAACAGATTTAGGCACTACTCGTGAGCACTTGCTGTTTAGAGCGTAAAAACATGCTGCCACTTAAGTATTGAACAGTAATGATTACGGAGGTGTAAACAATGCTTGATGGAAATTCATTTTTGATAACACGTGGAATTCGAATTTCATCCTATGAAACGGTTACTTCAACAAATGATCTGGCTCTTAGTGCACTTTCGCAGGGTGAAGAAGAGGGACTTGTCATTGTTGCAAAGGAGCAGACTGCCGGTAAGGGAAGGAGTGGAAGGAAATTCTACTCACGCGGGCAGAATAATATATATATGAGTGTTCTCCTTCGACCGGAATTTTCTGTGAAGGATTCACTTCTCATTACTGTTGCTGCTTCTGTTGCAATATGCCATGCCATAGAAAATGTAACCGGTAAGCAATTAAAGATAAAATGGGTTAACGATATATTTTGGGGTGGCAGGAAGGTGTGCGGAATACTCACTGAGGGACGACTGGGAACCATGAATTCAGGGGAACTTGAAGGTGCGATTCTTGGAATAGGCGTTAATCTTTTTCCATTTGAGGAAGAGTTGCCTGACGATATTGCAAATATTGCAGGAACGGTATTTGATGCAGAGGAATGTAATTGCTTATCTAATGAGAAGAAGGCGTATATTGCCCGGGAAATTGTTCTTGAATTTCTGATTGGATTTTTTGATTACTATGATGCGTTAACAGAACGCAGATTTATTGATGAATACAGAAAACTTTCCAATCTGATTGGCAGAGAGGTTACATATTTGTGCGGCAATGAGGAAAAGATGATAAAGGTTGTTGATATAGATAATGACGGGCATCTTGTTGCAATTGAAGATGGTATGCGTAGGGTGTATGATTCCGGAGAAATAAGTATCGGAAGTGCACAGTTTGCAACTGAAAGATAAGAAGAGAGAGTCTTGAATGCTCAGTCCCTGACTGTAACAAGCTAAACTGCTTGCGTGGTTACTTTCGGTAATGCATTTAGGTGTCGAACCATGTTCTTACGACCAAAACAGCAAGTGTTCTACCTACCATTGAATAGTAACCCTATTCTGTGATGATTAAAATGCTTGATTAGTTTGTGGTGTGAGTTTATAATATCAATTTGTATTATCAACGGACACAGCATGGAGGTGTATCATGGAGAATTTTGTTATTCCCGAAGGATATAAGAGTCCACAGACAATTAAAGAAACTGAAATTGCAATTAAGGAAGTTAAGGATTATTTTGAACGAGCGTTGGCGAAGGAATTAAACCTTACACGTGTTTCAGCTCCGCTTTTTGTTAAACCGGAGTCGGGTCTTAACGATAATTTGAATGGTGTGGAACGTCCGGTTACTTTCGGTATTAAGGAACAGAATGATGCGCCTGTTGAAATTGTTCATTCTCTTGCTAAATGGAAAAGAATGGCTCTTAAACGCTATGGATTCCGGAAAGGGCAGGGCCTTTATACGGATATGAATGCCATCCGCCGCGA
>JAZLIP010000077.1:0-19235 GCA_045617445.1 Lachnospiraceae bacterium
CTATTCAGAGCCATGCAAAACTGCTCAAAATATTTTGCTTGCAAAGAATATTATGAGCAGTTTTATATGGCGAAGTAACAACATGAGCAAAAGAAAAGCCTTGAAAAGGCGATTTTGCGAATGGTGTTCTGAATAGTTACGGATATTTTAGATTAATTATTTATGACGGAGTTTGGAAAGCCGTTGTAAGTAGAAAGCAGAGGTAAAATGATGAGTATTAAAATCGGTATTTTAGGGTACGGAAATTTAGGCAGAGGAGTAGAGTGTGCTGTCAATCAGAATGAAGATATTACTTTAACTTGTGTTTTTACCAGACGAAAGCCTGATACCGTGAAAATATTGTCAAAAGAAGCAAAGGTTTATTCTGCGAATGATATATTGGAGCATAAGGATGAAATTGATGTTTTGATTATTTGCGGTGGTTCGGCTACCGATCTTCCGACAATGACTCCTGAGTATGCGAAATATTTTAATGTAATTGATTCTTTTGATACACATGCAAGGATTCCGGAACATTTTGCGAATGTAGACAAGTCAGCGTCTGAAAATGGACATGTTGCTCTTATTTCATGCGGTTGGGATCCGGGAATGTTTTCACTCAACAGAGCAATGATGAATGCAATTTTGCCCGAGGGTAATGATTATACATTCTGGGGAAAGGGAGTTTCACAAGGTCATTCTGATGCAATAAGAAGAATTGAAGGCGTAGTTGATGCCAGACAATATACGGTTCCGGTTGAAACAGCTTTGGAAGCTGTAAGAAGCGGAAGTAATCCGGAACTCAGTGTACGTCAAAAACATACAAGAGAGTGCTATGTTGTTGTTGAGGACGGCGCGGACAAGGCTCGTATTGAGAAGGAAATAGTTACTATGCCAAACTATTTTTCTGATTATGATACAATCGTTAATTTTATTTCACAGGAAGAACTTGATAAGAATCATAAGGGTATTCCCCATGGCGGCTGCGTAATCAGAACGGGTGTGACCGGAATTGATAAAGAGAATAAGCATGTTCTGGAATATAATATTAAACTTGATTCTAATCCGGAATTTACGTCTTCCGTTATTGTGGCATATGCACGTGCGGTATTTAAGATGTATAAGGAAGGAATGAAGGGTTGCAAGACTGTTTTTGATGTTGCACCTGCATATCTTCTTAATATGTCACCGGAAGAAATGCGTGCTCATATGTTGTAAAACTTCATTTGTATGCGAATGCGGAGGCGGATTTGGAGACAGATAACTTACTTAAGGCAGATAGAAAATTCGGCAATGAAAGTATCGAAGGTGCTAACATTCTTTTGGTTGATGACAATGATATAAACAGAACGATTACGGCATCAATTCTTACTGAATGGGGTGTTAATGTGCAAGAGGCTGTTGATGGTGAACAGGCCATTGAAATCTTTAAAGAATCAAAGTCCGGAAGTATTGATATGATATTAATGGATATTATGATGCCCCAAATGGATGGATTTGAGGCAACGAAAATAATCAGAGGACTTGATAGACCGGATGCAATGCCGATACCGATTATTGCCATGACGGGTAATACTTTTGAAGAGGATATCAGGAAATCGAGCGACGTAGGTATGAACGGGCATTTATCAAAGCCTGTTAAACCTTCGGTACTCAGAAGTACAATATTGAAATATATATGATTACGCTCTGCGAGAATTACAGAAACGGGCAGAGGAAGATGCTACAGCAAGATCCGCGGGCGAATCCCGAAATTTGAAATGATACCGCTATAACCGGCTTCGTTTATTTGATTGAAGGTGATTGTGGCGGTTTCTTTTAATATAATTTAATGAAAGCGAGCCTCATAATGAGCTATAAAGCAGTTATTGTTATTTTGAATTATAATGATAAAAAGGTTACGGAGAAGCTTGTGCGAACCGTGCTCGATTATTTGTGCATTGAGCGGGTTGTTGTTGTTGACAATGCATCTGCGGATGATTCGTTTGCGTATTTGAAAAATGCGTTTAATCGTACGGAAATTGACGTTATCAGGACTCGTAAGAATGGTGGATATGCGAAAGGAAACAATTTCGGAATAAAATATGCCATTGAGCATTACAAACCGGATTGCATATTTGTTGCCAATCCGGATGTATATGTTTCGGAAGAAACCTGCAAAAATTTGATTGAAGCAATGGAATGTTACCTTGATTACGGTATTCTTGCACCTGTTGTGAATCAAGGATATAATGTTTGGAAACTTCCCGGGTTTTTGGGAATGGTAGAGAGTCTCTTTCTTGTTTGGTTTAATTTAGACAAACGTTCAATTAAGAAGAAGCTTCTTGCTTCAAGGAAATCGGTTGAAGCGGTAGGTGTTGTGGAGGGTTCGTTTTTCTGCATAAGAACAAAAGATTACGTGAATTGCGGCGGATTTGATGAACGGACTTTTCTCTATGCGGAAGAGATTATTATTTCAAAGCGCATGGCGGCGATTGGTAAGAGGGTTGGTGTCATGACAAAGGAGAGTTACGAACATTTGCATTCGACCAGCATTAAAAAGGAATATAATTCCTCAAAAAGAAAAGCTTTCCCGAATTTCTATAAGAGCTTCAAGGTTTACAATAAGAATTATCTTAAAACGGGACCGATTAGAGATACGATTTTCTTTGTGTGTTACAAAATTGCCTACTTTGAACGGTTTATTTACGATTTGATATATCGCGGACAGTAACAGGTTTAAATGGTGAAGCGGATGTTTAGAAGAAAAATAGGTGAGATTGGTTCAACTATATATAGAAGTTTGTTTTATCCCTTTGTTAGATTAGCCATTGAATGCAAAAACAAGAGTATTATGAAACAAGGCTCCTATCTCTGTAAGGGTTCAAGTCTTGCGGGAAAAAATTACATCGGGAAAAGAGTGACTCTTTCCAATACCAGGGTGGGGTTTGGCTCCTACATAAACAATGATTGTGATTTCTCAAATACGAGAATAGGAAAATATACTTCAATTGGGGTAGGTGTGTCAACCGTACTTGGTTCACATCCGCTTGATTGCAAACATGTTGCGCTTCATCCGGCATTTTATTCAAAGGAAGGTGCTTTGGGATTTACATATGCCGATTGCACTGATTACGCGGAACAGCAATTCATTGATAAAGAAAATAAAATTCAGGTCTGCATCGGTTCCGATGTTTGGATTGGCAGTAATTGTCTGATTCTTGAGGGTACCGTTATAGGAGACGGTGCTGTTGTCGGCGCGGGTAGTGTGGTTAAAGGGACGCTTGAGCCATATGGAATATATGCCGGAGTACCTGCTAAATTAATCCGATACAGGTTTGATGAAGAAAAGATTAAAAAACTGTTGAAATGCAGATGGTGGGATGAATATGAGGCAACAATCTGCCCAAAAGTCATTGGAGGCGAATTTTCCGACGTGGAAAAGTTTTTGAGTTACTATTCAGGGTCTGAACAGTAATGTTTTTGGAATGATTAAGTGTTGAACAAATTGTTACTGAGGGATTGAACAGTAACAACAAATTACGGAAATAGATAATGGGAGAATGTAAATGAAGCAATTTGCCCTAAAACAATATGCGATAGTAGTTGTGGCTTACAATCGCGATAAATCACTTGATAGATTGCTTAAATCTCTGGCTAAGGCTTACTATCCGCCTGAAATGGCGGTTCCGCTTATTATAAGCATTGATAAGAGCGATAACGATGCGGTAGAAAAAACAGCCAATGAATTTGTGTGGGCGCACGGCGAAAAAATAGTTCGTGTATGTGAAGAAAATATGGGACTTCGTGCGCATGTTCTTTCATGTGGGGAATATTCGGCAAATTATGATGGAATAATTGTGCTCGAGGACGATTTGTATGTAGCGGAAAGCTTCTATATGTATGCTGTTTCGGCGTTGGATTTTGTTACAAATCATGACAGGATAGGCGGGGTGTCACTCTACAATCATTTGCTTAATGTGCATGTGCGAGAACCGTTTCTTGCTATTGAAGACGGCTACGATAATTACTACTTCCAATTTGCTTCGTCCTGGGGGCAGGCGTATACGAAAGAACAATGGGCAAAATTCAGAAAATGGTATGATGAGAATTACAACAGCGAGTTCGGATGTGATTATCTGCCGAAAAACGTAGCTTCATGGTCTGATAAATCCTGGCTTAAATATTTTATTAAATATTTGTGTGTGTCGAATAAATATTTTCTTTATCCGCGTGTATCACAAACTACGAATTTTGCGGATGAAGGAACTCATGCAAAATATTCGGTTTGTGATTTACAGGTTCCGCTTGCCGGGATTCGGAGATATAAGCAGGTTGATTATATATTCAGTACGGTTGAAGAATCGCTGGCGGTATATGATGCTTTTTTTGAAAATGAGTGCCTTAAGGACTGCATTGTTGTTGAGGATGGCAAAGAAGTAACTATTGATCTTTACGGAAGTAAACCGAAAGCACTTTATAAAGATTATGTTTTAAGTTCCAGGGCATTGCCATATGGCGTCAAAGCCGGTTATGCCCGCAAGCTTCGACCTGTGGATGCAAATATTTTTGATGAGATAAACGGAACTGATTTTTGGTTGTATGATACAAGTATTGCAGGTGACCTGCCAAGAATTGATAAAGCAGGCAAGCAATTATATAATTACAGGGCAATAAAAGTCAGGGAGATGAAGGAAATTCTGTTTAAACGGGTTAGAGATAAGGCTACGTTTGGCAAGGATTGAATCATAATCATAATGTATTTGTAATTACTATTTGTGCAGTATAAAGAGATACAAATTTGTTTGTTAAGGTGTTTTATGTGTGGTATTTTTGGCGTATACAATAAAAAAATAGACAGGGAATTGGCTGATTATTGCGTGGACAGGATGACACATCGCGGTCCTGACGGTAGAGGTGTCTGGCAGGGAAATCTCGTTACTCTTGGACATCGACGATTATCGATTCTTGATTTATCGGAAAACGGAGCGCAACCCATGTCCTACGGAGATGGGCGTTATGTGCTGACTTTTAATGGAGAAATTTTTAATTTCATCGAAATAAGGAAAGAATTGTCGGGACTTGGATATGAATTTGCAAGCGATTCCGATTCGGAAGTTTTGCTTGCTGCATTCATTGAATGGGGCGAGAAGTGTTTGAACAAGTTTAACGGTATGTTTGCGTTCCTTATCTACGACAGGGTTTTGGACAGACTGTTTGCGGCAAGAGACAGATTCGGTGTTAAGCCGCTGTACTATACTTTTCTTAATGAGGAGAGAACGGCCGTTGCTTTTGGCTCGGAAATGAAAGTGCTTACACCTCTTATGAGGGAAGTTAAGGCAAACAGAGTTTTGGTTACGGATTCTTCGCGAATGGTGTTTTACGAAAGTACAAGCGAGTGCGTAATTGAAGGTATTTATAGATTTCCGGCAGGAAGTTTTTGCTATGTTGATAAATGTAATTTCACTGTGAAACAGTGGTGGAATACGCTTGATAATCTTATCGAACTTCCGAATTCGTATGAGGAACAGGTGGAAATGTTTAGGGAATTATTCCTTGATGCGGTTAAACTTCGAATGAGGAGCGATGTTTCTATCGGAACTGCATTGTCGGGCGGGCTTGATTCTTCGGCAACAATTTGTTCAATGGCGCATCTTGCGAAGGCTGACAGCGATATTCGTATGAACAAAGATTGGCAACATGCTTTCGTGGCAACTTTTCCCGGAACAACTATGGATGAATCGGAATATGCAAGGCGTGTTACTGATTATCTTGGTATAAACAGTACATTTGTGGAAATAAATCCTTTAAATGCCCTGAATTTGCTTGATGATTATATTTACCTTTTTGAAGACGTTTATTTGACCAGTCCTATTCCTATGATGCTTCTTTATGGTGCACTTCGTGAAAATAACACATTGGTTACAATTGATGGCCACGGTGCGGACGAATTGTTTGGCGGATATACTTTTGATTTTATTAAAGCACTTCATGATGCGGGAAATAAGGCAGAGAGAGATATGATTCTTACGGCATATATTGACAGCTTCCCGAAGGATGCAAGTAATATGGCTCTTAGAAACCGGTCAAAAGGGGCTTTGTATTTGAAATTTATGAAACGCGAGTTTAAAGATAAATTGCGAAGCGGCAGAGAAGAATATAAGAAAGTAAGAGCTGTGGGTGACAAGAGATATCAGAAAATGGATACGTTAAATAAGATACTTTATGCATCTTCGCATGAGACGATTCTTCCTACTTTGCTTAGAAATTACGATAGATACAGTCTTGCCAACGGCGTGGAAATAAGAATGCCTTTTATGGATTACAGGATTGTGAGCTTTGCAATGTCTCTTCCATGGCAGTCTAAGCTCCACGGAGGATATTCCAAAGCGATTGTAAGAGACGCCCTTAGTCCTTATATGCCAAAGGAAATTGCTTATAGGAAGACAAAAATCGGTTTTAATACACCTATTGTTGAATGGATGCAAGGAGCTCTTAAAGAGTATTTTGAAGATGTTATTGCATCTTCCGAATTCATAAATTGCGAATTTATCAATTCAAAGGAAACCGCTGCTAAAGTAAAGAGCGTTATTTATAATGAAAATGCCACTTTTGCTGAGGGCGAGCAGGCGTGGAGTGCACTTTATCCTTATTTATGGGAAAAGAATGTGCTTAAGAGGAATCAAAAATGACTACATTAAGTAAGATAAATTATATTTTTTCTAAAAAACAGAAATTCCAATCAGTGCTTTTGTGCGTTGGATTGTTTATTGGGGCAGTGCTTGAACTTGTCGGAGTATCGCTTATTACAGAGCTTGTTTCATTGGTTACAAATCCCGAGAAAATACATACAAATGCAATATTTGAAGGTTTTTATCAATTCTTTAATATGAAGGATGACAGGCAGTTCTTTCTGTTTGTTGTAATTGGCTTGATTGTTGTTTATCTTCTTAAGAATGCGTTTCTGCTTTTTGTCAATTATGTGCAATATACATTTATTTACAACAATCAATTAAGGCTTTCTTCAAGACTTATTGATTGCTATCTTAAGAAACCATATACGTATCATCTTGACAATAATTCCGCAGAAATGGTTCGAAATGTAATGCTTGATTCGGAGCGGTTCTTTCAGATGCTTTTGAGTATTTTCCTGATGCTTTCGGAAATTCTTATTTCTGTGTTGCTTTGCGTTTACCTGCTTGTAATCGATTGGTTTATAACTGTGTCGGTTGCTGCTATTCTTGGCGTTTTCACCGGATTTTATCTCTTACTGTTTAAGAATAAAGCGAAGACCTATGGTAAGGAAAATCAAATTTATGACGGCAAAATGCATCAGTCGATTAATCAGGCACTCGGTGCCGTAAAGGATATAAAAATACTTCACAGAGAGAAATTTTTCGTGAATGCATTTGAAAGTTTTGGAAGAAAGAAAATGACTGCGGTGCGAAACAACAATGTTCTTGGCGCGGCACCGAAATATGTGATTGAAACGGTATGTATTGGTGCAATTCTTCTTGTACTTGTTGTGAAGATATATATGGGTGATGATTTGAGTACAATGATTCCGCAACTTGCGGCATTTGCTGTGGCTGCCTTTAAATTGCTGCCTTCGGTGAGTAAAATCAACAACTTTTCCAACCTGATTATTTTTCTTAAACCCTCGGTGGATTTGATATACAGAGATATTAAAGATACTGAAGATATGAAGAATTTTAACCTTTTGGATGCGGGTGAGTTCGAAGAGAAAGAGGTTTCCTCAATCCGTATTCTTAATTTAAGTTATAAATATCCTCATACAGAAAGACTTGTGCTTGATGATGTGAGCCTGGAAATTCCGTTAGGTACAGCGGTGGGAATTATTGGTCCGTCGGGTGCGGGTAAATCAACTCTTGCGGATGTGATTCTTGGTATACTTACACCGACATTGGGTGGCGTTTACTACGGTGATATGAATGTTCACGAACATCCGCTTAAATGGTCTAAGAAGCTTGCTTATATACCGCAGTCCATTTATCTTGCCGATGATTCCATACGAAACAATGTTGCGTTTGGCATAGAAGCTTCGGAAATAGATGAGGAAAAAGTTTGGGCGGCTCTTAAAGAGGCGCAGCTTGATGAATTTGTGAAGAGTCTTCCGAATGGACTTGATACGGAAGTCGGAGAACGTGGGGCAAGACTTTCCGGTGGTCAGAAACAGAGAATCGGAATAGCAAGAGCGTTGTATGATGATCCGGAAATACTTGTACTTGACGAGGCAACAGCAGCACTTGATACCGGAACAGAAACAGCTGTTATGGAAGCCATTGACAGCCTTATGGGACGTAAAACCATGCTTATTATTGCACACAGATTAAGTACAATTGCAAATTGCCAGATGGTAATAAAAGTAGAAAATGGTAAGCTTAAAAGGGAGAAATAGTAATGTCGGATATAAAACTGAGTGTTATTTTCATTACGTATAATCATGAAAAGTACGTTGAGAAAGCTCTGAGAAGTGTTTGCGAGCAGGTGACGGATTTTGAATTTGAGGTTGTGGTCGGTGAGGATTGCTCTACCGATTCGACACGGGAAATACTTAGAAAGGTGGCGGCTGAGTATCCGAATAAAGTTCGTCTGCTGTTTCGTGAGAAGAATTTCGGACGTCCTACTTTGAATGTATATAATACGACGATGGAATGTAAGGGAGAATATCTTGCATATCTCGAAGGCGATGATTACTGGAGTGATGTACATAAACTTCAAAAACAGGTGGAATTTCTTGATAAGCATAAGGAATATATTGCCTGCACCCATGGATGTAAGCTTATTGATGAGGCGGGTAAGGAAATATTGGATAAAGAAATTCTTAAAGTCGGGAATTTGTATGAATGGAATGGGAAATTTACCTTTGAAGATTATAAACATTCGGGAAAATGGCCGGGACATTATGCTTCGGTTGTTTCGAGAAATATATATATAAACGGAAAATTTGATTATACGATTCTACACAGAGCACATGATTTTGTTGATGATGCGATTATATTACTACTGTTATTGATTCAAGGCGATATTTACAGAATTGATGAAAACATGAGCGTATGGCGATATGTAAGCAAGAAGGACGGAGGTAATTGGAATTCACTTGTTATTAAACGTGACATGATAAAAGAAGACTGTTATTTAACTCAAACGATAATGAAGTGGCTGGAAAACGCGATCGGTCTTACTGAGTATGCGAAAGAAAAAGCAAAGAAAGATTTTCTTACGGCTCTTAATTCCTTTCTTCATCATCCGGGCAGAGATTCCTACAAGTTTATGTGTGATATGTTTGAATATAACATTACGCATGTTGTTAGGGAGGATAAGAAGACAAATTTATTTGCCTACAGTATTGCCTGCATCTTCGGTAAATTTATCGGTCGGGGACTGAACGTAACACATTAATCCTGGTTGGTGTCCAATTTACTTGGTTGGAAAGAGGTTTACATAATATGATTATTGTCAGATTTACAAGCGGACTTGGAAATCAGATGTTTCAGTATTCCTTGTACCGGTTTCTTAAAGAAAAGTATACAAATACTCGGATTTTGGCGGATTTAACCTGGTTTTCCGAGAATAACGATCATCATGGTTACGAACTTGAACGAATATTCGGAAATGTTGACGGTTCGGATTTTAAAATAGATAAAGCCGGTAATTTACAGCTGTTTAAAGCTACGGGACTTATTCCGAATGTGTACGGAAACAGAATTCATGATATTACAAGAGCTTCGGAGAGTTTTGAAAAATTCAGGCGTTATCCAAACAGAATTCTGCGTGAATTTACGGGAAAGCGGCGACTTCCCTATTTTATTGATGAATTGGGAGAAAGCGTTGCGTTTGAGGAATTGACTCTTGATACTTTAAATAATGCGAAAGAAGTTGCGCTTAAAGATTATTTCTACACTAAGCTTACTAATCTTGATGTGTCGAAAGACTGGTATATAAAAGGCTTTTTTATTGAGGAGCGTTATATAATCGGTCGTGTTGCCAAAATGAAAAAGCATTTTGTGTTTCCGGAAATTTGTGAGGATACAAATCTTAAATATGCAGCGGATATTGAAGAAACCAATTCGGTGAGTATTCATGTGAGGCGTGGTGATTATCTTTTAGACACCTATAAGGGAATGTTTGAAACTCTTGGAAAAGATTACTATGAAGGTGCGGTTAATTATTTGAAAATGTGTGGCGATAATCTTAAGTTTTTTGTTTTTTCCGACGATCCGGAATTTGTTCGTGAGGAATTCAAATGGTTGCACAATAAAGAAATTGTTGTGGGAAATTCAGGTAAACGAAGCTTTAGGGATATGCAACTTATGAGCCTTTGCAAACATAACATTATTGCAAATTCAACGTTTAGTTTATGGGGGGCATTACTTAACAAAAATGCCGGTCATATAACAATTTATCCCCGGGCATATCTTAAGAATTGCGATAGTGAAAATAAACGCATGGAAGGATTTGTGCGGCTGTGAAAATGTGCCAAAATCTGCTGAAAAAGGCACATTTTTTTGTTCACTATTTTTGAAGTTTATGTTATAATGTACTAAAGTTACGTGGATGTATGTGTGGAAGGCATGCTGTCTACGTGCTTGGACGTATTTTCAGTTTGGATTGGACGCATAGTCGTAAATATTATGTAGCAAGAGGTGATAGCGTGATTAAGAAAGAGATGATTGCCATGCTTTTGGCAGGAGGTCAGGGAAGCCGTTTGGGAATCCTTACCTCAAAAGTGGCGAAGCCTGCAGTTTCTTTTGGCGGGAAGTATCGTATTATCGATTTCCCTTTGAGTAACTGTATTAATTCGGGTATAGATACTGTAGGTGTCCTTACCCAGTACCAGCCTTTAAGATTGAATACCCATATCGGTATCGGTATTCCGTGGGATTTGGACAAAAACATTGGTGGTGTTACTGTTCTTCCGCCATATGAGAAGAACGGCAACAGCGAGTGGTATACGGGTACGGCGAATGCTATTTACCAGAATATCGCTTATATGGAGATGTTTAATCCGGATTATGTTTTGATACTGTCGGGCGATCACATTTATAAGATGGATTACGAAGTAATGCTTGATTTCCATAAGGCAAATAATGCAGATGTTACAATTGCTGCAAAACCTGTTCCGTATGAAGAAGCCAAGAGATTCGGAATCCTTATAACGGATGATGAGCGACGTATTGTTGATTTTGAAGAGAAACCGGAAAATCCGAGAAGTAATCTTGCTTCTATGGGTATTTATATTTTTAATTGGAGTGTTTTGAGAGAAGCTCTTATTACTTTGGCAGATCAGCAATCTCTTGATTTTGGAAAGCATATTATTCCTTACTGCCATAAGCAGGGAATGAGAGAATATGCATACGAATATGACAACTATTGGAAGGATGTCGGAACCCTTCAGTCCTATTGGGAAGCCAATATGGAACTTATTGATCTTGTTCCCAAGTTTAATTTGTATGAAGAGTTTTGGAAGATTTATACAAAGAGTGATATCTTGCCACCGCAATATATTTCCGGCGATAGTGTGACGGAGAGGTGCGTTATCGGCGAGGGCTCCGAAATTCGTGGGAAAGTATACAATTCGGTAATCGGTTGCGGAGTTGTTATCGCTGAGAATACGGTAGTACGTGATTCGATAATCATGAATGAGACGGTAATCGGTAAGGATTGCACGATAGACCGTGCTATTATTGCCGAGAATGTACAAATCGGAAACGGTGTTACTCTTGGTGCTTTTGATGAAGTTCCGAATGAAACGGATGAAGGTATATACACTAACGGACTTGTTACCATAGGAGAGTGTTCGGTGATTCCTGATGGAATAACTGTTGGCAAGAACTGTATGATTTCCGGGAATACAGAAGTTTCGGATTACAAGGACAACAAATTGGATAGCGGAAAAACTTTTGTAAAGGCGGGTGATGAGATTTGAGAGCAGTAGGAGTTGTTTTGGCAGGCGGAAACAGTTTCCGTATGCGTGAACTTTCGAAGAAGCGAGCAATCGCTGCGATGCCCATTGCAGCGAGCTTTAGGGCAATTGATTTTGTGTTGAGTAATATGTCAAATTCACGTATTTCCAGAGTCGGAGTACTTACTCAGTACAGTGCGAGAAGTCTTAATGAACATTTGAATTCATCGAAATGGTGGGATTTCGGACGTAAGCAGGGAGGACTTTCCGTATTTGCACCTACTGTTACAGTTGAGAATAATTGCTGGTACAGAGGAACTGCGGATGCTATGGCTCAGAATCTTAACTTTCTTAAGAAAAGTCATGAACCGTATGCTATAATTGCAAGCGGTGATGGTATTTACAAGATGGATTATAACAAGGTTCTTGAGTACCACATTGCTAAGAGAGCCGATATTACGGTTGTATGTAAGGATATGGATTGCAGTGAAGATGCCGAAAGATATGGAATTATTCGCATGAATTCCGAGAATCGAATCGAAGAGTTTGAAGAGAAACCAATGGTTGCCAAAACAAATACGGTTTCCTGCGGAATTTATGTAATAAGACGCCGTCAGCTCATTGAAATTATTGAGAAGTGTGCTGAAGAGGATAGATTTGATTTCGTACGTGATGTTTTGATTCGTTACAAGGATAAGAAGAAAATTTATGCTTACAAATTCGATGGATATTGGAGCAATATTGCTTCCGTTGAAGATTACTACCGTACGAATATGGATTTCCTGAAATCGGAAGTAAGAGATTATTTCTTCAAAACTTATCCGGATATATATTCGAAGATTGAAGACTTGCCGCCTGCAAAGTATAATGAGGGCGCAAAGGTTAAGAACAGTCTTGTTGCAAGCGGAACGATTATAAACGGCACGGTTGAGAATTCGATTGTTTTCAATAAATCGTATATTGGAAATAATTGTGTTATCAAGAATTCGATTATTCTTACCGATGTGCATATACATGATAATTGTTATATTGAGAATTGTATATTGGAGAGTGAAGATACTATAAAGAAGGGCTCTTATTATTGCGGTGATGATGAGGTTAAGATTGTAATTGAGCAGAGCGAACGTTATCTGGTTTAGGATGTATTTTGATTTTAATATAGGATGTTGCTGTGGGAGAGAGTCTTGAAAATGGTTGTTACGTTGTGTTGAAAGACAGGAGGAATCGACATGAATATTACTGACATCAGAGTAAGGTTAGTCAAAGACAGCGGTAAGTTAAGAGGTATTGCATCAATCACGTTTGATGATGAATTTGCAGTTCATGACATCAAAGTAATCGAAGGCGACAGGGGAATGTTCGTCGCAATGCCAAGCCGCAAAACTCCGGATGGAGAATTTAGAGATATCGCACATCCGATTAGCCAGAAAGCAAGAGACCAGATTCAGGAAATGGTAATTGCAGCGTACGAAAAGGCGACATGTACGACCGAATCAGAATAACGGTTTAGTATTAAATATACAGCTCCTTTCTTAGTGTTAGATTAGAAAGGAGCTTGTTGATTGTATTAAATATTTTTACAGGTAATTGGGAATAAGATTATGTATATAATTGCAGGACTTGGTAATCCCGGAAAAGAATATGCACATACCAAACATAATGCCGGGTTTGATGTTATTGATTTTCTTGCGGATAAATATGATATTGCGGTTGATACCGAGAAATTCAAAGCTGTAATCGGCAAGGGAATGATAGGAAGTAGGAAGGTAATACTTGCTAAACCTTTGACTTTTATGAATTTAAGCGGTGAAAGCATACGGGCGTTATGTGATTATTTCAAGATTGATGTCAGCAGTGAATTGATAGTAATATATGACGACATTGATTTGCAACCTTCATACATTCGCGTGAAAGAGCGCGGAAGTGCAGGTGGTCATAACGGTATTAAGAGTATTATAGGCATGCTTGGAACGGAAGAATTCATGAGAATACGTGTTGGCATTGGTGAGAAGCCCAAAGGATATGATCTTGCAGCTTACGTGTTGTCACGTTTTTCGGATAAAGACAGGGAATTGATGGAGGATGGAATTGTTAAAGCATTGGATGCGGCTGAATTAATGGTTTCCGGTGAAGTTTCTGTTGCAATGAATAAATACAATAAGAAAGTAAAACGGATACGGGAGAATGAAATATCTTAAGAACTTGCTTTTGGAGCTGAATGATTACAGCGAAGCTGCACAACTTGTTGGCAACAAAGGCACAATTACAGAGATTAGCGGTTGCGTTGATCCGTCAAAATTACATATTGTACATGGTTTGAGCGATGGGAGAAAGCATACTCTCATCGTTACTTTTAGTGAGCAAAGAGCAAAAGAAATAAGCGACGATTACGGATTCTATTTGGCGCTTAATGATGAAAATGCAATAAATGCTTTGTTTTATCCTGCAAGGGATTTGATGTTTTTTCAGGCGGATGTTCACGGGAATCTGCTTACAAAGCAAAGAATCAAATGTTTAAAACCATTAGGCGAAGGTGCGAATTGCACGATTGTTACTACCTTTAATGCATTAATGGAACGTATAGCGCCAAGTGAAGTAATCTACGAACACGTAATGGAACTTTCGGTCGGCGATGATGTAAGCCTTACGGAACTTGCAAGTGAACTTACCGTACTTGGGTATGAAAGAAGTTATCAGGTTGAGGATAGCGGTCAGTTTTCCATAAGAGGCGGTATCATTGATATTTTCCCTTTGACGGATGATAATCCCGTGAGAATAGAACTTTTTGGCGATGAGATTGAATCTATAAGAAGTTTTGATGTGTTAAGCCAGCGCTCTATAGAGAAACATTCGGAAATTTGGATATATCCTGCCTCTGAAATTGTCCTTACAGGGTCAAATAAGGAAAAGGCTATGGAATGCATTTCCAAAGAACTGAAGAAATATGAAAAGAAACTCAGAGGTGAATTTAAAACGGAAGAGGCTCACAGGCTTAAGCTTCATGTAGAAGAGATACTTGAAAAATTACAATACGGGAATTTTTCGGGAATGTGTCTTGAAAATTTTGTTAATTACTTTTATGAAGAAACGAGCAGTATTCTTGACTATTTTGACGAGAATAATACATTGCTTGTACTTGATGAACCAAGCCGACTTATGGAACTTGCGGCGGCGAGTGAATTTGAATACAGGGATTCGATGGAGCAGAGGCTGCTTAAAGGCTATATTCTTCCAGGAGAAAGCAAGGTACTTTATTCAAAAGATGAGATTATGGCGAAAATTCACAGATTTTCGACTGTTGCGTTATCTTCATTACCGGTCGGAAAGACGGTTTATAGGCCGGATTATCAGAAAACGCTTGCTACAAGAGCAATGAATTCATACAACAATTCCTTCGAAAGTCTTAGCAAGGATTTGCTTAAGTACAAGAAATCAGGTTATCGTGTAATTGTTGTTTCTGCCTCAAGAACGCGAGGAAAGAGACTGGCTGAGGATTTGCGTAACGATTTTGAAGTACGTGCTTTCTACAGCGAGAATATGGAAAATGATTTAAAACCCGGTGAAGTAATGATTACTTACGGACGTATTCATCAGGGCTTTGAGTATCCCCTTATCAAATTTGCGGTAATTTCGGAAAGCGACATTTTTACTTCCGAGAAGAAAAAGAAAAAACGTACTGCTTATACCGGTGGTCAGAAAATTGCTGATTATTCCGAGCTTAATGTCGGTGATTTTGTTGTGCATGAAAGTCATGGACTCGGGGTGTATAAGGGTATAGAACAACTTCGCGTGGATCATATTACGAAGGATTATATTACGATTGAGTATTCTGACGGTGGCAAGCTCTACATTCCGGCAACGGCGTTGGATGCCATTCAGAAATATTCGTCTAAGGAAGGCACAGTGCCTAAGTTAAACAGGCTTGGCGGAAATGAGTGGAATAAGACAAAATCAAAGGTGAAGACGGCTATTGATGTAATTGCCAATGATTTGGTGGAATTGTATGCCACAAGACAGGAAAAAGAAGGATTCATGTACAGCGAAGATACTTTGTGGCAGCGGGAATTTGAAGAACGCTTTCCGTTTGAAGAGACTGAGGATCAACTGGCAGCAATTGAACAAACAAAGAAGGATATGCAATCCCACAAAATAATGGATCGACTTATTTGTGGTGATGTTGGTTACGGGAAAACGGAAATTGCAATCAGGGCTGCTTTTAAAGCAATTCAGGATGGAAAACAGGTGGCGTATCTTGTTCCCACAACTATTTTGGCGGGTCAGCATTTATCAACGTTTCAGCAACGAATGAAGGATTATCCTGTAAGAATTGAGTGTTTATCGAGATTTAGAACACCTACAGAAATTAAAAATACACTTTCGGATTTGAAGAAAGGTCTTGTGGATGTTGTGATAGGCACGCATCGTCTGCTTTCGAAAGATGTTGTTTTTAAGGATTTGGGATTGCTGATAATTGATGAAGAACAGCGATTTGGCGTACGACACAAGGAAACAATTAAACAAATGCGTGAAAATGTAGATGTGCTTACCTTGACGGCGACACCGATTCCAAGGACCTTGCATATGAGCTTAATCGGAATACGGGATATGAGCGTTTTGGAGGAACCTCCGCAGGATCGAATGCCGATACAGACATATGTTTGCGAATACAACGAGGAGCTTGTACGCGAAGCGATTAATCGCGAACTTTTAAGAAACGGTCAGGTATTCTATGTTTACAATCGTGTAAATACAATAGTTGAGATGACGGCGTTTATTCAGAAGCTTGTTCCTGATGCAAATGTGGCTTTTGCACATGGACAGATGAAAGAGCGTGAACTTGAACGCATTATGTATGATTTTATAAACGGTGAAATAGATGTGCTTGTATCAACAACAATCATAGAAACAGGACTTGATATTTCAAATGTCAATACTATGATTATTCATGATTCGGATCAAATGGGCTTGTCGCAATTATACCAGTTACGCGGTCGTGTCGGACGGTCTAACAGAACCGCGTATGCATTTTTGATGTATAAGAAAGATAAGATGCTTAAAGAAATTGCGGAGAAGCGTTTACAGGCAATTCGTGATTTTACAGAGCTTGGTTCGGGATTTAAGATTGCCATGCGTGATCTGGAAATAAGAGGCGCGGGGAATCTTCTGGGGGAGCGTCAGAGCGGACATATGGCAGCCGTTGGATACGATTTGTACTGTAAGATGCTTAATGAAGCAATAAAAAGTAAGAAGGGCATGGATAACGAGGAAGAATGGCAGGTGTCTGTTGATATTGCGGTTGATGCGTATATTCCTGATTCCTACATAATGAATGAGAATCAGAAAATCGATATTTATAAGCGGATTGCAAGCATAGAATCAGAAAACGAGAGAACAGAGATGGAGGAAGAACTTGCGGATCGATTCGGTGTTCTTCCAAGAAGTGTTGTTAACCTTTTTGAAGTTGCAAATATGCGAATTCTTGCCGGTAAAGTGTATGTTACGGAGATTACCTGTGAGGACAGGACCGTTAAATTGCTGCTTTACGAGAAAGCACGATTTGTGAACGAAAAAATTGCTCCGTTTCTGCATGGCTACAAGGGTAAACTGGTCTTTAGAAGCGGTACCAAGCCGTATTTTCTCTACCGGTTTGACAAGGGAGGCAATTACGAAAATGAGAAACTTCTTCGTTTTATTGATGAATTGCTTATAGACATGCAGCAATTGCTTGAAGTTCAATCGTAAATATTTTATAATCATTAGTTAGGTGTTATGGTCGTTTCAGACTGGGACATAAGTGTTTATAAAAATCAGAGTAAAATTTTGTTACTGATTTACTTACGGAAATAGGATATAGTATGGAAAAACTAAAAAATAAGCGATTTTGGATTTATGGTGGTTTCGCACTTTGCTATGTAATTTCGATTGCCATAGTAATTGGTTCATTTATTTTAAGCAACAAGGAAAGAGCGATTGCTGCTACCGAGCTTCAGGAAGAGCTTGAAAAAGAAAATCAGGATAATTCAGATACTGAAGAGCGTATTGAAAATGATGAAAAAACAGGCAATGAGGATTCTTCCGAGGACGGACTTAAGGAAGGCTGGATGCGAAGTTATCTCTCAGGTTTGCCGGTTGATGAGAAGATAGGCAACAGACGTCCGATTGCCATAATGTTAAACAACCTTGAAGCGGCACAGCCTATGTGCGGAGTTTCGAGAGCGGATGTTGTATATGAATATGTGGTTGAAGGCGGAATCACGAGACTTATGGGACTTTTTGAGAACTATGATGACCTTGACAAGATTGGTTCGGTAAGGAGTTGTCGCGAGTATTTCGTATATACGGCATTGGAATTTGATGCAATCTACTGCCATTACGGCCAGGCGGCATATGCTGTTGATTTGTTGGCAAGTGATTACGTGGATAATATGAACGGACTTGCCAAAGAAGGTGGTGTTGTTTACTACAGAACTTCTGACAGAAAAGCACCGCATAATGCTTATACAAGTGTTGAAGGCATTAATGCCGGAATTGATATGCTTGGCTACAGAAGGGATCATTACGATGATTATCGAGGTAAGTTTAAGTTCTGCGATCTTGACGACAAAGTTGTTATAGACGATAAAACAGGAATAAAAATCACCCATATGGAACCAATGTATAAGATAAATAAACCATGGTTTGAGTACAATGATGAAAAGGGCAAGTATGACAGATATCAATACGACGGTCCTCAGATAGATGAGATGACAGGTGAGCAGCTTGCCTACGATAATGTGATTTTCCAGTATAATGTATGGGCACAACTCGATCAGAAGGATTATCTTGCTTTTGATTGTCATTCGGGTGGAGTTATCCAGTATTTTACCGGGGGAATGATGAAGGTAGGCTACTGGCAACGAGATATATCTAATGCCAGGGATGGTAATTATGATTGCTGTCCTATAAGGTATTATGATATGCAGGGAAATGAGATTACTATTAATAACGGTAAGACTTTCATTTGTGTAATACAGGATTCTGAAATAGAAAACGTAGTACTTAAGTAGTTAAAAGAACATGATTTAATATATGGCCATGGCGATTGCAATGGCCTTTTTCACTAATCTAAGATAATGTTACCGGTCGTGGATCAAGCAGTAACAAGAAATAATTTTTGGAGGTTCCCAATGAAGAAAACAGCATTGATTATGGCAGGCGGTCGTGGCGAAAGATTTTGGCCAAAGAGCAGAAAAAATCTTCCCAAGCAGTTTCTGTCTTTGACAGACGATGGAAAAACAATGATTCAGCTTACGGTTGAACGCATTCTTGAACTTGTTGATATGGAAGATATTTATATAGCAACGAATAAGGA
>JAZLIP010000078.1:0-4690 GCA_045617445.1 Lachnospiraceae bacterium
AGTTGATTATTAAGGTTTATAACGAAAGAAATTCACTTGACGATATTAATGAGGAATTAACTAATTCAAGAGAGGTGTGTGTTCTTGGTGTTCCTACGGCAATCCCTTTCGGAATCGGCAAGGTTGATGATAAATATGCTGCATTATTTGAATTAATTAAAGCTGATTCAATTGCCAATATGCTTTCTGAAAATCCGGAAGCTGTTAATGAAATTGCAAAAATAATGGCAAATCTTGCTAAGGAGCTGCATGAAACAGAGGTTGATAAGGATATTTTCGGAAAGGCTGAAGATTATGCCTGCGAATGGTTTAAAGGCGGAATTATGGTGAAAGATGAAGCACTTGGTAAGAAGTGTCTTGATATGGTTGCAAATTTAAAACCAAGACGTTCTTTTATACATGGTGATTTTCATGGAAATAATGTAATGATGCAGGACGGTGAACCAATACTTATTGATATGGACAGAATTGCCATAGGAAATCCTATAGTTGATCTTTCGGGGGTTTTCATGTTTTATGTAGGATGGGGCGAACTTGATAAGAGTATAGTTGAGAATTTCATGCGAACGGATTATGAGACTGCCAAGAAATTTTATCGTGAGTTTATCAACGTGTATTTTGACGGTATAAGTGAAGAAGAAATTAAAAATAAAGAAGACAAAATAGAGGTTCTTGCATACAGTCGACTCATGAGAAGCGTTTATAAAAAGAAAGATAATATGAAGGAGAATGATTACGCTGCAATTGATTACTGCTACGGTAAAATCAAGGAGAAAATGGCTATGCTTGATTCACTTGAATTGTTTGATTAGGTATATAAGGAATAATAATAAAGTGAGATGTTGCGGTCATTGCATTGGATTTTAAAGCGCATTTGAATGTTGAATAAAAGCCTGCAATCTGTTAGAATACAGATTGCGGGTTTTGTGATTTATGAAAAAATAAAGTTCGCGTAGCGTACTTTTTGTTAAGTTGTTATGTTTTAGGAGTAGTAATAAATGAAAATAGTTGACAAAATATTTGGAACTCATAGTGAGCGTGAACTTAAATTGGTTTATCCAATTGTGGATAAGGTTGAAGCTTTGCGTGATTCAATGTTGGCTTTGTCTGATGAGGACCTCAAGAATAAAACAAAGGAGTATAAGACAAGGTTTGCCGAGGGCGCAACACTTGATGATCTCTTGCCGGAGGCGTATGCAACGGTTAGGGAAGCAGCAAGACGTGTCCTTAATATGGAACACTACAGAGTTCAGGTAATTGGCGGTATCATTCTTCATCAGGGTCGTATCGCCGAAATGAGAACAGGTGAAGGTAAGACACTTGTGTCTACATTGCCTGCATATCTTAATGCATTGGCAGGAAAAGGAGTACATGTTGTAACTGTTAATGACTATCTTGCCAAGCGTGATGCGGAGTGGATGGGACAGGTACACGAGTTTCTTGGTTTATCCGTAGGTGTTGTACTTAATGGCATGACACCTGAGGAAAGACGTGATGCTTACAATTGTGATATTACATATGTGACAAACAATGAACTTGGTTTTGATTATCTTCGTGATAATATGGTTATATATAAGGAACAGCTTGTTCTTCGTGATTTGCATTATGCGATTATTGATGAGGTCGACTCGGTGCTCATTGATGAAGCAAGAACACCGCTTATTATTTCGGGACAGAGTGGAAAGTCTACCAAGCTTTATGAAATTTGCGATATACTTGCAAGACAGCTTAAGCGTGGTGAGGACATGGAAGATTTGTCCAAGATGGATGCGATCATGGGCGTTGAACGTGAAGAAACCGGTGATTTTATTGTTAATGAGAAAGACAAATTTGTTACACTCACACAGCAGGGTGTCGGTAAAGTTGAACGTTTCTTCCAGATAGAGAACCTTGCTGATCCCGAAAATATTGATATTCAGAATAATACAATACTTGCTCTTCGTGCGCATAATCTTATGTTTAAAGATCAGGATTATGTAGTTAAAGATGATCAGGTATTGATAGTTGATGAATTTACGGGACGTATTATGCCGGGACGTCGTTATTCGGACGGTCTTCATCAGGCAATTGAAGCCAAGGAACATGTGAAGGTTAAGCGTGAGAGTAAGACTCTTGCCACAATTACGTTCCAGAATTTCTTTAATAAATTCGAGAAGAAATCAGGCATGACAGGTACCGCTCTTACTGAGGAAAAAGAATTTCGCGATATTTACGGAATGGATGTTATTGAGATTCCTACAAACAGACCGGTCGCACGAATTGATTTGCAGGATGCTGTATACAAGACTAAGAAAGAGAAATTACATGCTATTTGTGATGAGATAGAAAGGGCTCATGCAACAGGTCAGCCTATTCTTGTGGGTACAATTACGATTGAGGCATCTGAAGAAATCAGCGCTATGCTTAAGCGACGTGGAATTCAGCATAATGTTTTGAATGCTAAATTCCATGAAATGGAAGCTGAGATTGTTGCTGATGCAGGTATTCATGGCGCAGTTACAATCGCTACAAATATGGCAGGTCGTGGTACTGATATCAAGCTTGATGATGCGGCAAAGGCAGCAGGTGGACTTAAGATTATCGGTACTGAGCGTCACGAGAGTCGTCGTATTGATAATCAGCTCCGTGGCCGTTCGGGTAGACAGGGAGATCCAGGTGAATCAAGATTCTTCATTTCTCTTGAGGATGATTTGATGCGCTTGTTTGGTTCTGAGCGTCTTATGGAGATATTCAATACACTTGGCGTTCCCGAAAATGAGCAAATTGAGCATAAGATGTTAACAAGTGCCATTGAGAAAGCACAAATGAAGATAGAGGCAAATAACTTTGGTGTTAGAAAGAATCTTCTTGAATATGATCAGGTTATGAATGAACAGCGTGAGATTATTTATGCTGAACGTAGGCGTGTTCTTGATGGTGAGAGCATGTGAGATGTTGTATTTAAAATGGCAACGGATTTTGTTGAAAACACGGTTGATATGTGTATTGGTGATGACGGGTCGTATGAGGATTGGGATCTTGCCGAACTTAATCAGCATATGCTTGCAACCATTCCATTTGAGCCGATTAAAACTCCTGATATCAGAGAATTTAAAAAGAATCAACTCAAACAGAAACTTAAAGAAGATGCTGTGAGGCTTTATGAAGCTAAAGAAACAGAGTTTCCGATGCCGGAGCATTTGCGTGAATTGGAGCGTGTAGTATTACTTAAATCAATAGACAGAAAATGGATGGATCATATTGATGATATGGATCAGTTACGTCAGGGTATCGGATTGCAGGCGTATGGTCAGAGAGATCCGTTGGTTGAGTACAAGATGTCAGGATATGATATGTTTAATGCTATGACTGACAGTATTTCGGAAGAAACAGTTCGTGTACTTTTCCACATCCGAATCGAGCAGAAGGTTGAGAGAGAGGAAGTTGCTAAAGTTACGGGAACAAACAAAGATGAGTCTGTTGCCAAGCAACCAAAGAAGAGAACAGAGGATAAGGTTTATCCAAACGATCCTTGCCCTTGCGGAAGTGGTAAGAAATATAAGCAGTGTTGCGGAAGAAAAGCATAGTAACTTTGGGACAATTTATTATTTGGGAAATTGATATGGTTGAACTTGATTTAATTAAAACTGAATTACAAACTTATGAGGAGCCTTTGAGAGAAATCAAGGCTTCTCTTACTCTTGAAGATAAAGAACGTCGTATTGAGGAATTGGAACGTGAGATGGAGGCTCCGAATTTTTGGGATGATGCCGAGCTTTCTAAGAAATATATGAAGGAACTTAGTTATCTTAAAGATACAGTTGCCCTTGTAAGGGGGCTTAGCACTCAATATGAGGATATTTTTACCTTGATTGAAATGGGATATGAGGAAAACGATCCTGAAATGATTCCCGAAATACAGGCTGAGTATGATGAATTTAAGGAGAAACTGGAAAATCTGCGAATAAGTACGCTTCTTTCGGGAGAGTATGATTCGAATAATGCGATTCTGCGATTGAATGCCGGAGCCGGCGGAACGGAAAGCTGTGACTGGGCGTCTATGTTATACAGGATGTATTCAAGGTGGGCTGAGAAAAGAGGTTTTTCTGTTGATGTGCTGGATTTCCTCGATGGAGATGAAGCCGGAATCAAGTCGGTAACTTTCCAGATTAACGGTGAAAATGCCTATGGTTACCTTAAATCGGAAAAAGGTGTGCACAGATTGGTTCGTATTTCACCGTTTAATGCGCAGGGTAAACGCCAGACATCTTTCGTCTCATTAGATGTTATGCCTGAAATTAATGAGGATTTGGACGTAGATATAAATGAAGATGATTTAAGAATCGATACCTACAGAAGTTCGGGTGCGGGTGGTCAACATATAAATAAGACTTCGTCTGCAATTCGTATTACACATTTGCCAACAGGCATTGTGGTGCAGTGCCAGAATGAACGTAGTCAGTTCCAAAATAAGGATAAGGCGATGCAGATGTTGAAGGCAAAGTTATTCCTGCTTAAACAGGAGGAGAATGCCGAGAAACTGTCGGATATCCGTGGCGATGTCAAAGAAATCGGATGGGGGAATCAGATTAGATCTTACGTAATGCAACCATATACTCTTGTTAAGGATAACCGGACAGGTACGGAGGTTGCCCAGGTTGATAAGGTAATGGACGGATATATCGATCCGTTTATTAATGATTATCTTAAG
>JAZLIP010000079.1:0-3297 GCA_045617445.1 Lachnospiraceae bacterium
GATGAGCTGAATCTTATTGAGCAGGTTTCCAAATCACTTCCGGTAGGGTGGAAGCTTTATGTTAAAGAACATCAGGCAATGTTAGGTGAGAGAAGTGTTGATTTCTACAAAAAGGTAAAGCAATTGCATAACGTTAAACTTGTGCAGGTGAATCATTATCATGATCCTAAGCCATGGATTATTAATTCCAAAGGAGTAGTTACGATCGTTGGAACTACTGCTTATGAGGAGGCTTTACTTGGGCGTAAATCAATTATTTTCGGTGATGTTCCTTTTGAATTGATTGATGGAATTACAAAAGTATCAAGCTTTGAGGAACTACCGGATTTAATCAGAAATTTTGGGGAAATCGACAATATTCATTCCTGCGCGGCGTATTTAAAAACAATCAAGGATGTCGGATTTGAGATTGATTTGTTCTATTTGATGGCAAAAGCTGAGAAAATTCTTTCCGGCATTGAAGCAAGAGATGATAAATTTAACGGGCAGATTGATACATTGATGGAGTTTTACAAGACAGGTTACGCGAGATATATTGAATATGCAAGTGAAATATAATGATGCAGAGTTTTGAAGAAAGTTGGAGGAAATCATGGATAGTACAATAATAGAACGTCTTATGGAAGGAAAATTTGTTTTAGTTGCGGAAATCGGAGTTAATTACTATGATATTGCAACCAAAGAAAATATTTCGCCATTAGATGCAGCTAAGCTAATGATACGCGAAGCCTGTGAGGCAGGAATTCATGCAGTTAAATTCCAAACTTATAAAGCAGGTACACTTGCTGCCAAAGCATCACCCTATTATTGGGACATTACTGAGGAACCGACCTTGTCGCAATATGAATTGTTCCGAAAGTTTGATAGCTTTGGATATGAGGAGTATAAGGAATTAAAGGAGTACTCTGACGAAATCGGAATTGAATTCCTTTCTACGGCATTTGATTTTGAATCTGCGGATTATCTTGACAAGTTGATGGAAGTGTATAAGATATCGTCTTCGGATTTGTCAAATTTACCGTTTATTGAGCATCAGGCGAAGAAAAACAAACCGATTATGCTTTCTGTCGGTGCGTCGAATCTCCCCGAAATTGAGGCGGCGGTAGATTCTATAAGGAAGCATAATGATAAGCCTATAGTGCTTCTGCATTGTGTGCTTGAATATCCTACACCGCTTAAAGATGCGAATTTGTCCAAAATTGTTTCATTGAAAAATCAATTTCCTGACCTTTATATCGGATATTCGGATCATACAAAACCTACTGAGAATTGTGATGTAATTAAGACTGCTTACAATTTGGGCGCAATGGTTGTAGAAAAGCATTTTACACTTGATAAAACACTGAAAGGCAACGATCATTATCATGCCATGGATCCTTCCGATGCGGTTAGAATTTTAAGGGGAATTGATGAAATCAATTTAATTCGCGGTAAGGGTGATTTATGTTGTCTCGAAACGGAAATGACAGCAAGAGCAAATGCAAGACGTTCAATAGTTGCCAAAGGAAATATAGCCAAGGGAACGGAGATTACGGATTCCATGCTTACGTTTAAGAGACCGGGAACCGGAATCTCGCCGGATCGTATTAATGAGATAGTGGGTAAAATTGCTGCAGTTGATATTCCGGATGATACAATATTCCGGGAGGATATGCTTGAATGGGATATTGATTTGGAATAGGAAGTTGACTGTGAATTTTTGATTAGCAAAACAGGGAGTTTTAAGTGAAGAAAAAGAATAAGGCACTTAAGGCGGGATTGTGGTATACTGTTTCGAATGTTGTTGTGCGTGCAATGGGAATTGTGACGGCACCTATATATACAAGCATGCTTACAACGGCGGATTACGGTCGTGCCAATACCTTCAATTCATATATTGAATTGTTCAATGTAGTGACCTGCCTTTGCGTTGTGTACAGTATAGGTCGTGCCAAGATTGATTTTAAAGATAAATTTGATGAATATATATCTGCACTGCAGGGATTATCAAGTACATTTGCATTTGCTGTTTTGATTCTTGCGGTACTCTTTCGGGAACGTTTGTCAGGTTGGATTCGATATGAAGTCCCGTTGGTAATTGCTTTGTTTACGTATTTATGCATTTATCCTTCTGTTCAATATATGCAGGAGAAGTGCAAATTTGAGTATAAATACAGGCAAAATATTGCAATTTCTTTGTATACCTGCTTCGTCACGATTGGAATGTCCATTGGTTTTATGTACCTCTTTAACGACAATCGTTATATAGGTAAAATACTCGGAGCAACAGTTCCGACCTTTATGATGGGCCTTATGTTTTATGGGAAATTACTTCGTAGCGGTAAGGTTTTCTACAACAGGGAATATTGGACGTATGCTTTAAAAATAGGTTTGCCGATGATTCCGCATGCGTTCGCGCTTCAGGCACTGGCTCAAATAGACAGAATAATGATTCTTAAATACAGAACTGATTCCGAGGCAGGGTTGTATTCTTATGGATACAGTATTGCGACACTTTTATTTATTGTGACAAATGCAATCGGTCAGGCATGGCTCCCATGGTTTAATGAGAGTCTCCATAACGGAAGCAGAGGAAAGATTTGTGAGTTACAGAAAAAGCTTGTACTGCTTGGGTGTTTTATGACTTTGGGCTTCATTACGGTAGCACCTGAGGCACTTATGATATTGGCACCAAACGGAAAGGATTTCTGGGTGGCCAAATATATAATTCCGCCGATTGCAATCGGAACATTGGCTCAGTATTTTTACACAAATTATGTTAATGTTGAATTGTTCTTCAAGAAGACGCCATTAATTGCAGCAGGTTCCGTATTTGCTGCTGTTACGAACTGGTTGCTAAATTGTCTTTTGATACCGAAGTATGGATATATTGCTGCCGCATATACGACAATGGTAAGTTACTTACTGCTCATGGTTGCACATTATTTTGTAAATATTTGGGTACTTAAGGAAAAAGTTTATGCGGATTCCTATATGTTTAGTGCTATGGGTATTTGCATGATTCTTGGAATTGCTATGAGTTTTCTTTATAAAGACGGCATATTCTTTGTAATTGTGCGTTACGCCCTGGCAGTTGTTGTTCTTGGAGTTTTTGCATTCATTAGAAGAGATGATATAATGATGCTTGTTGATTATGTAAGCAAGAAATACGGAAATAAATTGTAACTATTCAGAGCCATGCAAAACTGCTCAAAATATTTTGCTTGCAAAGAATATTATGAGCAGTTTTATATGGCGAAGTAACAACATGAGCAAAAGAAAAGCCTTGAAAAGGCGATTTTGCGAATGGTGTTCTGA
>JAZLIP010000080.1:0-5193 GCA_045617445.1 Lachnospiraceae bacterium
TATCGGTATTTTCATCCGTACATGCAAGCATAGGCTTACCCATCGACATATATCCCAAAATTCTCGAAGGATAATTCGGAATGGTAAATCGCGGATCAAGAGATACAATTCCAACATCGCAATCATTCATCAGTGCATTATATTTGTCAGGCGGAAGATAATCTATAAAGGTAGCATTGTCACATTCCGCACAAATCTGTTTAACATAATCGCTCTCACTTCCGTTGCCCACAAAGTAAAATTCCACATAATTATACGCAGGTGACTGTTCATAAAGAATCACATCCATGAGGAAATCAATTGCCTGCGGTTTACCCATATTGCCGCCGAATACAAATCGCAACTTACGATCCTGATTTTCAAAGAAATGATTAAACTCCTTGGAATCAAGCCTTGGTATTTTAATCGTATTCGGGAATAATATAACCTTTTCCGGTGCCACATCATCATTATGCGCAAGTATATAATTTCTGTTCGCCTCAGACATGCATCCAATCATGTCTGACATTTCGTATAGATATTTCTCCTTGCGTCTGAAGAAATGGTAAATCGGTCCGTTCTTCTTAAACAATCCTATATCAACCGCATTCTGCGGAAAGATGTCTTTAAGCATAAGAAATGCCATACACCTAAAAGTCTTACGGCAGTAATCCACCACCTTCGCAAACGTTACAGGCGGAGTTGCATAAAGAACCATATCAAAATGTTCTTCCGAAAAATTATCATCAATAGCTTCAATAAGTCTTGACTCTACCTTCAGAGTATTAAGACCCTTCCTGATAAAATTTACACCAAACATTTCTCCTACCGTAACCTTTAATATGCGTACGCCATATTCAATTGTTATTTGCGTAACGGGAGTGTTTTTGGGACTGTCTGCCAAAACAACCGTAACCCGGTGTCCTGCATTAATAAGTGCATGAATCAAATCCGGGTATATACCGGTTTCAGACAGATTTGGATTTTTAAGTGTAAGATATAAAATGTCCATAATATTACTCTATTTTCGATATCTTAAATAGTATCAGCATATTACAGCAATCGCAGTAATTCCTCCAATGATTCTATTTTCAGACTTTCACGATAACCTTCTCTGTATTCTCTGTCCGAATAAATCGAATTCTCACGAATTATCCGTACAGTCATAATCGGTAAATCACGTCCGATGAAAAAATCTTTCTCCGGGTTGTCACCCACATATACCATATCTTCAAAATTCACTTTGAAAGCTTCCTTCATCATAACAAAAGGTCGTGGGTCAGGCTTCCAATATTCCCGACCAAGTTCATCGGTAATGATGACCTTGTCAAAAAATTTCTTAGCGCGCAAAGCAGTAAGTTTCTTACGTTGCGTAACTGCATATCCGTCAGTAAGAATTCCAAGCTTGACACCTTGATTCTTAAGATCCCATAAAGTTCTTGGAACATCCTTAAAGAAACTGATTTCAGGAACATGTTCCCTGTATACAGTAACAAGTTCAAGTATCTCACTTTCTCTGTATCGTATATCATGGGAATCCAGTAATCGATTAAACACATTCTTTGGATTCTCAAGATACAAATCGTAAAGATGCCTAAAAGTCATTCTTTCATCCCAACCATATAAATCCCTAAGGAATTTTGCCACGGCCTTATAACCGCTTCTGATATATTCATCTTCTGATATCAATGTATCATCAAGATCGAATACTACTGCTTTCTTCATCACAGGGTACCATATCCTCATTTAGCATAATGCAACTGTCAAAGCGCAAAAAAGTCACATTTTCTCTATAGTTTTCATTATATGATAAAACCTCGCCCGATAAAATGCGGTAAAGATTCGCACAGGAATCCGCTCCTGCCATAATAGACATAGGCGCACCACCACCAAAACGAGGGTTTATTTCAATATATTCGATACCCCTTTGTGTCTTACGACACTGAACAGTGATATGACCTACAGGCTTAAGTTCAGCCATAAGTCGTCTCACATCTTCCATAATTTGTGTATCTTTTTTGATACACCCTTTTGCAATTTCACCACTACGTACAGCAATTCTTAAACGTGGCACCATAGTAATAATATTGGATTCAAAATCCAGGAACACATCAATTGTGTATTCCTCGCCCTCCATGTAATCCTGTACCATAGGGCGTTTAACAATTCGAAGAATCGCTGCCAGTTCTTCCTCGGAATTAACCTTGAAAGTATCTATACTGGAGCTTCCGTCAACAGGCTTAACGAACAAAGGAAATTTAAGCTTGCCTGTTTTAATTTCTTCATCCGAATATAACTTAGGAACCAAAAATCCATGTTTTTCCATGAAATTCTGGGTATTTATTTTATTTCGACAAATATCAACAACAGAATAATCCGAAATAAGTACTTTAGCACCGCTTTCTTTTTCTATTTTCTGCTTATTCTCCGCAAGAATAAGCAATTCCGTGTCAATTGTAGGTATAACAAGTGTTATTGATTCGTCAATACACACATCAATAACCGCTTCTATGTACTTTCCCGAATCGATTCTTGGAACAATATGGAATTTATCCGCAAAATAAAGTGCAGGCGCAGTAATTGAGCAATCTGCGGCAATTATCTGCCCGGAAATACCAAGAGAAGCTCTGGCATTCTTGAAGCAATTAACCAGTTCCACTCTTCTTCCTGCACTTAAAATCAATACATTAATCGGTTTCATTCTCTTTACTGCCCCTAAAAAAATCCATCGTTACCGATGCTTCGGGACTAATTCCTTCCCTTTTAATCACACTGGTAAAAGTCTTAATTAATATCTTTAAATCAAGAAGAAACGATATCTTCTCCGTATATTCAACATCATATTCAAATTTCTGTTCCCAACTGATTGCATTACGTCCATTAACCTGTGCAAGACCCGTAAGTCCCGGACGCACATCATGTCTGTGGCTCTGGCGTTCATTATAAAGCGGTAAATACCGAACCAGAAGCGGTCTTGGTCCAACCAAAGACATATCACCTTTAAATATGCAAAACAACTCCGGCAATTCGTCAAGACTGCTGCTCCGCAATTTACGCCCGAAAGGTGTAAGCCTCACTTCATCAGGAAGCAGTTCCCCGTTCAAGTCGCGTTCATCAGTCATCGATCTGAATTTGTACATATGAAATATTTTTCCATTCAACCCCGGTCTGTCCTGATGAAAAAGGACGGGAGTCCCAAGCTTAACCCGAACAAGAACCGCAAGTGTCAAATACACCGGTGATAGGATAATAATCGTTACACCCGAAATAATAATATCAAGCAAACGTTTAATATATTTAGAATAAATCATACCTAATCCTTACTTATCAAAAAGCTTGCGAATGACAGAAATAATTTTTCGCATATCTTCCTCAGTATTCTTGATATCAGACGGAAGACAAACACCTCTTGCAAAAATATCCTCACACACACATTCATCACCTGCACAAATCATTTCGCAATTACTGTATACAGGTTGCATATGCATCGGTTTCCATATAGGACGACTCTCGACATTTTCCTCTTCAAGTGCCAACATAATATCAATGGGTTTCACACTTGAAGCACTGTCAATAAAAATGCATGACAGCCAAAAATTCGGTTCACAATCTGCCGTATACGGATTCATTGTAATATCCTCAATATCTTCAAAGGCCCTTTTATAGGTCACATATATATTCTTTTTAAGAGCAATGTGTTCATCAAGGTGTTTGAGCTGACCCCGCCCGATTCCGGCAACAACATTTGACATACGGTAATTATATCCTATCTCCTTATGTTCATAATGCCTTTCCGGTTCTCTTGCCTGGGTAGCATAGAACCTTGCCTTTTTTACAGGTTCCTCTTCTTTGCATACAAGCATGCCACCGCCCGACGTTGTAATTATCTTATTCCCATTAAAAGAAAAAATGCCGTAATCACCAAATGTACCTGTCTGCCTGCCCTTATATAAAGCACCGAGAGACTCGGCGGCATCCTCAATAAAGGGGACATTTCGCCTGCTGCATATTTCAGACAGCTTATCGAGTTTTGCAGGTGTTCCGTACAAGTTAACGGACACTACTGCCTTTACATTCGGATACTTTTCAAATGCCTTTTCAAGCGCAACCGGATCCATATTTAATGTATCTTTCTCCGAATCTATAAAGACAGGAGCAGCACCAAGATACTTAATCGGGTTAACCGTTGCCGCAAAGGTCAGCGATGATCCAAACACAATATCGCCCGGACCAACTCCCGCAAGAATCAATGCCAGATGCACAGCCGCAGTTCCGGCACTAAGCGCCGCAGAATAGACATCACCGATATATGAAGAAAATTCTTTTTCGAATTCATTTACATTTGGTCCAAGAGGCGCTACCCAATTTGTTTCAAAAGCTTCATTAATGTAGGCAAGTTCCTCACCGTGCATTGTAGGACTGGATAAAAATATTCTTTTCTTTTCCATATCAATTCTCCAATGTGCGCTGCTTAGCGCACCTACTCACAATTAACCCCATCATATTGATGGAGTTAATCGCTTAATTATACCACGATACACAAGGCTCGACAATACCTCGAGAATTCCCGATGCTACTGTCCAGTCTCCGACCGGTAGCAGGAGCTTTAGACATTAAAATAAGCATCAAACTCTGCCGGATGCGGAATAGCATTGATTTTGCCGCACTCAGCTCGCTTTGTTTTGATAAAATTGGAAATTAATTCCTTCGGGAAAACATTACCTTTTGTAAGATAATCATTATCTCTTTCAAGCGCATCAAGTGCTTCGTTTAAGCTTGTCGGAAGTCCTCTTAATTTCTTCTTTTCCTCTTCCGGAAGTTCAAACAAATTCATATCGTAAGGTCCGAAACCATTTGCATGCGGATCGATTTTGTTTGCAATACCGTCAAGTCCCGCCATTAAAATAGCCGCATATGCAAAATAGGGATTACAGGTTGCATCAGGATTTCTCAATTCGAAACGACGCATATTCGGAGTTTTGGCATATGCAGGAATACGAATTACAGCACTTCTGTTTGATGTTGCGTAGCCAATCGTAACCGGCGCTTCAAATCCCGGAATCAAACGTTTAAAGGAATTCGTCGACGGATTTGTAATTGCGCACAATGATGCAATATGTTTAAGCAGCCCACCCATAAAGTAATGTGCCGTTTCACTAAGATGTGAATATCCGTTATCATCGGAAAATACCGGTTCACCATCCTTCATAAGCA
>JAZLIP010000081.1:0-19204 GCA_045617445.1 Lachnospiraceae bacterium
ACAAGGTTCTTGACAATCGTCAGTTTCAGGTAGCGCTCAGAAAGCTTCGCCAGTTTTCGACAAGACTTGATGTTCCAAAGACTGAACTTGATATTAACGGTACGATTGACAAGACTTGCAACAACGGCGGATATCTGCAGCTTGTTTTTGAACGTCCAAGAAAGAATACCGTTAAGCTTTTGTTGCTGATGGATTCGGGTGGAACTATGATTCCCTATAGTAATTTGCTTAATGAATTGTTTCAGTCGGTTAACAAATCGAATCATTTTAAGGATGTTAAAACCTACTATTTTCATAATTGTATTTATGCACGATTGT
Source organism: Lachnospiraceae bacterium (assembly GCA_045617445.1). Lineage (GTDB taxonomy): Bacteria > Bacillota > Clostridia > Lachnospirales > Lachnospiraceae > UBA2868. Next base: position 319 of record JAZLIP010000081.1, read on the forward strand.
ATAATACTCCGGAGTGTGAATTCGGTGATTGGATAGAGACGGAGTGGTTGTTTAAGAATCTTGACAGTGATTACAAGGTAATTATTGTCGGAGATGCCGCCATGGCTCCCGAGGAATTGTATTCGGATACGGGAAATTACAGAGGTCCGAATGATGGTTTGTCAGGTTATGAATGGCTTAAGCTTATGAAGAAGAATTTTAAAAGGGTGCTGTGGTTGAATCCTAAAATGGCACCTGGGAATGCACCTTGGCGTGAAGCCGAAACGGCTGTTAAGGGAATTTTCAAAATGAATAAACTCACTGTTGACGGATTGAAGGATGGTATGAAATATTTGATGGCGACTAAATAAAGTGGGGGTGTATGATGTATAAGATTATGATTGTAGATGATAACATGACAAATCTCATCATGGCTAAGAAAATTTTGGAGGAATTGTATGAAATAGTTCCTGTTTCATCAGGTAGGACAGCTCTGGATTTTTTGAAAGATATGCCAGAACCGCCGGATCTTATTTTGCTGGATGTTGATATGCCTGATGTGAATGGTTTCTATGTTCTGAGTGAAATCAAGAACAATCCAAGACTTGTGGATATTCCTGTGATATTCCTTACCGCGCAGGATGATCCGACGACTGAAGTCGAGGGATATTTTCTTGGTGCAATTGATTATATTAAGAAACCATATACAACGGCGTTGCTTAAGAAGCGTCTTGATGTGCATGTGCAGCTTCTTGAAAGCCAGCGTCAACTTAAGAAATATAACGAGAATTTGTCAAAAACTCTTAAAGATAAGGTACATAACATTGTTGAACTTGAATATGCAATAGTCGAGATGTTTGTTTCTCTTATGTCAAACAGATCTCATATTATTGCCGGGCATTCGGATCGTGTCGAGAAATATATGGAAATATATCTTGATAAGATTATTGCAAGCAAGATGTATGATATTCGTGAAGAGGATAAAGAAATTCTTATTTTCGCATCTAAAATGCATGATGTCGGCAAAATTTGTATGACAGACAGATGCCTTGCAGATATGGGTGATTTGAGTCTTCAGGAGAAGGAATTTAATCATGCGCATACTGTTTTGGGTTCCGAGGCAATTAAGCGTGTTATTGATGCCATATCGCAGAATGAATTTCTTTCATATGCGTACAATATGACGAGAAGCCATCATGAGAGATGGGACGGAAAGGGGTATCCGGATCATTTGATGACTACAAATATTCCACTTGAGGCTCGAATCCTGGCAGTTGTAAACAGTTATGATAATTTCAGAAATCAAAATGATGGTGCGGAACCTCTTACTCACCGCGAAGCAATTAATCGTATACGCTTGTGGGGAGGAACACATTATGATCCGGAGCTTGTGGATTTGTTCCTTCAAATTGAAAATGATATTGAGAATTGCGTGAGTTAGCACAATCGTTTTAAATTAGAAACCTGTTAATGATCGGGTTGTTTTGAAAATGATGTACAAGTCTTGAATTTTTAGAGGACGTTTGTATGAGACAGTTGATTGATGAATACAAAAACAAATATTTTGGTGAAGATGTGCCGGTTGATGTTAAGAATTTCAATGGTATTCATTTTATATCAATTTTGGGTATTTTGGCTTCTATGGTGTTGATTTTATTTTTCTTTCCTACTACGAAGTCTTTTCTTGCTGCGTTTGCAACGGCTGTTTTTGCCTTGTTTACATTGTATGAAGGTAATAGAACAACAAATTATCTGCCGTGTGCAATTGTAATGTCCTGTGTAATCAATTTTGTGTTTTTCCCAACTATTTATTTCGAATATGGAAAAGTCAGTACCTGTATTCAAATATATTTTCTGTTTGGATTGATTTACAATGTTATGGTTATGCCTAGGGTATATGCGTTGGTTATTTCTGCTGTGGATATTGTTGCATATGTATTCATTTCCATAGTCGGAACAAGGGTATTTGTTAAGGAACCATTGGTCGCAAGCAGTTTTAATGAGTATCTGGCTGTATTGGTAGGCATTGTTTTGACATCCCTTGTATGCGGATTGGCAATTCGCTATAGGATTTATCTGCACAATCAGGAACAGCTTAAGTTAGAGAAGATACATAAAGAAGCAATGGAAACATACGTTGCCAAAGATATTTTTTTGATTAATATGTCGCATGAAATAAGAACACCTATGAATGCGATTGTAGGTACTGTTGATTTGCTTTTGGATCAGGATGTAAGCGATTATGTCAGGGAATGTGCGTACAACATTCTTAATTCCAGTAATGCACTTCTTTCTCTTACCACGGAAATAATGGATTTGTCAAAAACTACGAGTGACGGAATTTCGTTGGTGGATTCAAAGATTGATATCAAGGAACTGCTTGTGGAATTGATTAATATGATGGCTGTGCGTCTTATGGATTCAAAGGTAAAACTGCATGTGAATATCAGTGAAGAATTGCCGGCACAGTTATATGGAGACGGACAGAAGTTAAAGCAGGTTCTGATTAATATTTTGAACAATTCCGTTAAGTATACGGAAGAGGGGAGTATCCTCTTTTCTATTTCAACAGAAATGCTGAGTGATAACGATATCAATCTTAGGATAAGCGTTAAGGATACCGGTAGGGGAATTTCGGAGGAACTTCTTCCGGAAATATTTAATCCAAATCGAAACAGTGTTGATTCGGAAAACAATGAAATCGGAGGAAATATTGGACTTGGATTACCTATAAGTAAAGAAATACTTGATAAAATGGGTGGTAAGATTGACGTTATCACAGCAGTAGGTGTCGGAAGTGAATTTATAGTTACGGTTCCGATGCAGAGCGACTCCAAAGAAAAGATTGTAAATATCGAGGCTGCAAACAGATTCAATGCTTTGATTTTTATGTCGGATTCGGAAGAAATCAGTGAGTTGTCTGAGATATTTACCAAACTTAATGTTAATTACCATGTGGTATCGGATAGTAGAGAATTTGAACACAATCTTAGAAAATTTACTTATAATCACGTTTTTGTTTCTTCGGATTACTACCAGTCAAATCTGAAAATTGTTGAGGATAATCTTGCATTTGGAAAACTTGTAGTTGTATCAGATGTAAATGAATCAATATCAATAAGTAAATTTGGATTTATAATGACGCGACCGATTCATTTACTGAACGTTTCAAGCGTACTCCTCAATTTGGATTCATCGTATTCACGAGAGGTTATTAAGAAGGGTGGATTTGAATGCCCTGAATCAACAATTCTTGTTGTTGATGATAATCTTACCAATTTAAAGGTGGCAAGCGGATTACTCAAAAAATATAATGCAAATGTGTTGACAGCACTTAGTGGTCGAGAGTGTTTGAATATACTTGCCAAGGAACATGTAGATTTGCTGTTTCTTGATTACATGATGCCGGAAATGAACGGTATCGATACGCTTAATGAAATAAGGAGCAAGAATATTCCGAGGCTTAACAATATGCCGGCTGTTGCACTTACTGCGAATGTGGTCAGCGGAGCACGCGAAATGTTTATTGAAGCCGGTTTTAACGAATATATCAGTAAACCGATTGATGCCGATAAGATTGAAAAGACTTTACGAAATCTTTTGCCAAAGGAGCAGCTGCTTAATAAAATCAGCTAGAGAAGCAATATGAAGAATTCTTTTAAGGAAAGTTTAAAGGCAATACGTAGTTATTTCCTGGATGAGAATATACCGATGGAAGCCAAGAAATTCTATCTGGTATTATTGTATATTTGTCCGGTTGTATTAATTGTGTGTATTTTGAATCCGATACTGCATTTGAGTTATATGATTACTCTGATGATATTGTTTTATATGATTGTTACCTTGACTTTTACATATATTGTGTGGCGTTTTCGGGAATTTAAGAGAATGTCGATTATTTTCTGTTTGTTTTCTTCGGTGGTTGTTTTTCCTTTGCTTTTCTGTTTGAGCGGTGATATATACGCTTCAATACCGATGTTTTTGACTGCCAGTGTTATTTTGTCATTTTTCCTGATTGACGGGGCTGCAATGTGGGGCGTTGTCGGATTTCAATACGCGTTTTATTGCTTTATGTTTTGGTTTTGTTATTTAAATCAGGAACATCTTGACGAGTTGAAATTAATTGATGAAAACTTCTGCATGCGGATATTAAACTTTATTTTTGCATGTCTGATTCCGGTACTGATTATTTTCTATCAGAATATGATTTACAATAGGATTAAAGAAAAAATCGCTCAATCATATATTTCAATTCATAATGCGGAGATGCGAGAATTGCGTTTCCTTGCTAATATGACGCACGAAATCAGAACGCCTACCAATGCGATTGTGGGAATGAATGAGCTGATTCTTAAAGAGGATTTGACCGAAGGTGCAAGAGAACAGGCTGAGGTAATTAAAGATGCATCTGAGCATCTCCTTAAGATTGTCAATAATATTCTTATATATTCGAAGCTTGATTCCGGTAAATGGAAACCTGTTATGACAAAGTTCTCTTTCAGGGATTTGATGCAGGATGTTGTTAATTCAGTATCACGTGGTATGCAGGAGGATGGCTCGGATTTCTTTGTTTATATCGACAGGTCTATTCCGAAATATTTGTACGGTGATGAAAGCGGAATTAAGCAAGTGTTTATGTATCTTCTGTTTAATTCTGTTCAGCAGAAAAACAGAAGAAGTATGACACTTGAGGTAAAGTCGGAAAGGTTGTTTGAAAATCATTCCGTAAAAATTAAATGTCGAATAGCAGAAACCGGAAAAGGTTTACCGGAAGCAGATGTTGATTCTATACTCGGTGCGTATCAGAAATATGATTCGCGTAGAAATGCAACACTTAAGGGAATGGGACTTGAAATTTCCATATGCAAGGAATTGCTTGCAAATATGGATGGTTATTTGAAAATCGAGAGTGTTATCGGTGTCGGAACCGCTATTGTATTTGAATTTACAAATTATATTATTGATGATACACCTATGATTGAACTGGGTGAAATAGAAAGAAGACATGTCCTTGTTTATTTGCATGATAAGGACGAGGAGGGTGTTTGGAAGGCTCTTATGGAGGATATTCTTGTAAATCCGATGTATGTTGCCGGACCTATTGCATTTAAGACAGAATTGGAGAATTGCAGATATTCACACATTTTTGTCTGGGAAAGAGACTATGAATTGCTTAGTCGTATTCTTTCGGAAGCGCATTGTGAAGAAAATACGTATATTGTAACTGATTTTAAACACTCATATAATGATTTCGGAGCATGTCGACTGGTGCGTAAGCCCATTTCATGTTTGAATATTATTGATGTTTTAAATGACAAATGGGATCCCGATAAATTTAAACGTAATGATGACAATCAACATATTATATTTCCTGACGCCAAGGTACTTGTTGTTGATGACAGCATTGTTAATCAGAAGGTACTTTGCGGAACATTGGAGAATTTCAAGGTTTCGGCTGATACTGCATCAAGCGGATCGGAATGTCTTGAGTTACTTAAGAACAATCATTACGATTTGATAATGTTAGATCAGGTGATGACAGGTATGGATGGATTTGAAACCTTGCATCAAATTAAGCAACTGGGCGGAAGAATTGCAACAATTCCAATCCTTTGCATAACTGCCGAAATAGGTCGTGATGTTCATGAAAGATTGATAGAGCAAGGCTTTGAAGACTATATTGCCAAACCTATTAAGGATTACCATCTTGCAAGACTTCTTAAACAGTATTTGCCGGATGAAATGGCAGTGATTGCCGTAGGAGCGGCACCTGTGGAAGTAGAAAATGAGAAAACACCAGAAGCTGTAGTGACAGAAGAAGAGCAAATGAATCCTCTGGAAATTGATATTTCACGAGGTATACAAAATGTCGGTGGCTCTGAAGAAATATATGCAACAGTGCTTAATACCTATTATCATGAAGGTGTTTCAAAATGGACGGATATTCCGACTTACTCAATGGATACGAATTTGTCATTGTTTACAACTAATGTGCATGCGCTTAAGAGTTCTTCGGCAAGTATAGGTGCTATGGATATGTCTGAACTCTTTAAACGTCTTGAGTTTGCAGGCAAAGAAAATAACAGAGCATATATTGAAGAAAATTTGAGTTTTGCTTTGGAAAACTTCAGGGAGCTTCTTGAAAAAGTGAAAAGTTTTCTCGAAGAAAGGAATGCATTTGAGGATCCTTCCGATTTGTTCGGAAATGCAGTTAGCAATTTGGAAGAGGAGGAACTTAATCAGGAAGATGTTCTTGAATTGCAACAATGCATGAACAATGTTAATCTTAAACGGTGTGAAGAGATAATTGAAATGTTAAGCGGTAAGAATTACGGAACCAATAATAATCGTTTAATCCTTGATATGAAAAATGCTTATGATATGTTTGATTATTCCAAGGTAAAGAAGGTAATAGCCGAATTAATTAAATGATGAAGGAGAATGCTTGCTATGTCAAATAAGGTTTACGAGAAAGTAATTAGTTGTTATGAATGTGTTAAGGACAGAATTCCGTTTGAACCCAAAGTTGCATTGGTTCTTGGATCGGGTCTTGGTGATTATGCGAATGATATTGAAGTTGTACAAACTATTTCCTATGACGAAATAGAAAATTTTCCGGTATCTACTGTTCTAGGGCATAAGGGACAGTATATTTTCGGATATGTGAATGAGGTTCCTATTGTTTGCATGCAGGGAAGAGTGCATTATTATGAAGGATATGACATTACGGATGTTGTTTTGCCTATTCGCCTTATGAAAATGTTTGGTGCCCAAATTTTGTTTTTAACGAATGCTTCAGGTGGAATTAATTTGGATTTTGGAGCAGGTGATTTTATGGTGATTACCGATCATATTTCCAATTTTGTTCCCAATCCTTTGATTGGACAAAATATTGAGGAATTAGGAACCAGATTTCCTGATATGAGTGGGGTATATTCATCGAAGCTTCGTAATGTGATTTTGAATGCGGCAGCGGAATTGGAAATTGATATAAAGCAGGGTGTATATGTCCAATTAACAGGACCTTCTTTTGAATCGCCTGCGGAAATAAGAATGTTAAAGACACTTGGTGCAGATGCTGTCGGAATGAGTACCGTTGTGGAAGCAATTGCAGCTAATCATATGGGAATGCAAATTTGCGGTATTTCATGTGTCTGCAATTTGGCAGCAGGCTTATCGGAGAATCCGCTTACGCATGAGGAAGTACAAGCCAAGGCAAATGAAGTGGCTCCATTGTTTAAACGGCTTGTTACAAAGTCAATTACGGAGTTTGGTAATTTATAGGGTGATTTGTATGAAGAAAATTTTAATGTTTTTGGCAATTTGTGTCAGTATGCTCGGAATTTGTGGTTGCGGAGAGCGTGTTGATATTGCGCTTATTACCGATATGGGGACTGTAGAGGATGGTTCATTTAATCAGGGTGCCTGGGAAGGTATTATGGAATTTGCGGAGAGCAATGACAATAAAGTGTGTAAATACTATGAACCGAAGGATACTACCACAGATAGTTATCTTGCATCCATTAAGGAAGCTGTTAAAGAGAAAGCAGAAGTGGTTGTCTGTTCGGGATTCTTGTTTGAGGAAGCAGTATATACGGCACAGAAGAAGTATCCGTACGTTCAGTTTATTTTAATTGACGGTGTCCCGCATGATTCTGCTTATTCGGATTATACGATTAAAGAAAATACAGTTCCGATTATGTTTTCGGAAGAACAACTTGGTTTCCTTGCCGGTTATGCAGCAGTAAGAGACGGGAATACAAATATAGGATTTATGGGCGGAATGGAGCAGGAAGCAATAGTGCAGTTTGGGTATGGATTTGTTCAAGGTGCTGATTACGCCGCAATTGAAAGGGGCGTGGATGTGAATTTGAAATACTGTTATACAGGTACTTTCTCTGAAAGTGATGAAGTGAACAGGCTTGCATCCGAATGGTATAAGGAAGGCGTGAGTGCGATTTTCGCATGCGGAGGTTCTATGGGAAGGTCTGTTATGTCGGCTGCGGAGAGTTCAAACGGTAAAGTAATAGGTGTTGATATTGACCAAAGTTATTTGTCCGAAACAGTAATTACTTCAGCAAAGAAAATGCTTTCTAATGCTGTTTGTACTGCAGTCAGTGATTACTATGGCGGAAGCGTTACCGGCGGAGCAGTCTATGATATGGATGCTGCAAATGATGGAATAGGGCTTGAAATGACAAATTCAAGATTTGAAACTTTTTCAGAGGTAGAATATAGTGCAATTTATTCAATGCTTGTAACCGGTAGAATTGTTCCGTATTCATCTACTGCTTTTGGGGATACCTCCGATATCGAACTTGTGAATACAAAGGTCGAAAATGTTGAATTATAAACCTTGGTGTTATTGATTAATAAATTTCAAACCCGGAGATGTTTAAATCTCTGAACAGTTTGAATGTGTTTGGTGGAATTATGGATTATAGGACATTGGTTGAGGCTGCTTTTGAAGCAAGGAATAATTCGTACGCTCCTTATTCAAAGTACAGAGTCGGAGCGGCATTGCTTACAAGGGATTCAAAAATATTTTTGGGAAGTAATGTTGAAAATGCTTCTTATGGACTATGCAATTGCGCGGAAAGGACTGCTATTTTCAAAGCGGTTTCGGAAGGGTACAGAGAATTTTGTGCTATTGCGATTGCAGGTGGTGTTGAGGATGGAAATGAAGTGAGCAATTACGCATATCCGTGCGGGGCGTGCCGTCAGGTTATGAGAGAATTTTGCAATGAGGATTTTGTTATACTGGTTGCAAAGAATAGTGATGATATAATGGAATACGCATTGAAGGAACTTTTGCCAAATAGTTTTGGTCCAAATAATTTGTAGTAGAAGGGAGTACTTTATGTACAGATTTATTAATGCACTGATTCTTACGATGAACAATGATGAAGAAATTTTTTCGGGTGAATTACATGTGGAAGGAAGTAAGATTACATATGTAGGACAAGCACTTAATGATGATGACGAGATTTTGAAAAAGGCATCTGAAATTGAAGTAATTGATTGCCAGGGAAACCTTTTGATGCCGGGATTTAAGAATGCCCACACTCATTCGGGAATGACTCTTATGAGAACCTTGGCGGATGGATTACCGTTGCAGGAGTGGCTTGAAACAATTATTTTCCCATTGGAGGCTAAGTTTAATGGAGAAATATGTGCAATGCTTACTAAATTAGCGATACTTGAATATTTGACATCAGGTGTTACGTCTGTTTTTGATATGTATCTCTCACCCTATGAAATTGCTACGGCATGCGAAGAATCGGGAATGAGAATAGTTCAGGTAAGTGGTATTAATAAATTCGGACCGACTCTTTCTGAATTGCGCGAGCGATATTTGAAACTTAACGGACGGCATCCGCTTTCGAGCTTTTTCCTTGGATTTCATGCCGAATATACTTGTGAGAAGGAGCTTCTTGAAGGGGTGTCGGATCTGGCACATGAATTTAAGGCTCCCATATATGCACATAATTCAGAAACTCTTAATGAAGTTAATGAGTGTAAGCTAAGATATAATATGACGCCCACACAACTTTTTGATTCTCTTGGATTACATGATTTTGGCGGTGGCGGATACCATTGTGTATATTTGGATGATAAGGATATTGAGATATTTAAAAAACGTAACTTGTCAATTGTAACAAATCCGGGCTCAAACTGTAAACTTGCGAGTGGAATTGCACCTGTCAGAAAATTCATTGACAATGGTATAAATGTTGCAATCGGAACAGATGGTCCCTCTTCAAATAACGCATTGGATATGTTTAGGGAAATGTACCTTGTATCTGCTTTGTCGAATGTTTCTACAAACGATGCAAATTCAATTAAACCTATGGATATTCTTAAGATGGCAACGGTAAACGGTGCTAAAGCAATGGGACTTAATGATTGCGATTGTCTTGCTGTAGGAAAAGAAGCCGATGTGATTATGATTGATTTGTTACAGCCTAATATGCAACCGATAAATGATATTCCGAGCAATATTGTTTACAGTGGCTCTAAATCAAATGTAATAATGACGATGATTCATGGTGAAATCCTTTACAGGAACGGTAAATTTAATATAGATATGTCACCGGAAGATATATATGCGGAAGTTGCCAAGATTAAAAAGAAATTAGAAGTGTAAGAAATGATGAAAATTACTTATATTTATCATAGTTGTTTTTGCGTTGAGCTTGAAAGCTGTGTTTTGATATTTGATTATTATAAAGGAGATATTCCGGCTATTCCTGTTGGAAAGCCGGTGTATTTTTTTGCGAGCCATAAACATCAGGATCATTTTAATTTGTTTATTCTTAATATGTTGCCCGAATACAATCCGAAATTTATTATTTCAAATGACATTCGCCTTTCGCAAAAATATCTGGAACGTTACGGGATTGATAGTGAAGTTTCAAACAGTATTTTTTACGTGAAAAAGCATGACGAAATTACGGTGGATAATATTTTGATACGTACAATCAAATCTACCGATATGGGCTGTGCATTTTTAATTGAAGCGGACGGAATTACAATTTTTCATGCGGGTGATTTTAATATCTGGGCGATGCCTGATGATGAACGTGCCGAATTGTTACTTAAATATCAGCAACGTTTGTTTAATGAAGAACTTGCAAGAATCAAGGGAACGGTAATTGATGTCGCATTTTTTCCGCTTGATGTCAGGTTGCAGGAATCCTATTACCTTGGAATGAAATGTTTTCTTGAAAATATGGAGGTTAAGTATATGTTCCCCATGCATATGTGGGAACAATATGATATTGTCGATAGGGCAGTTAATAACGAATTGAAAGATTATAGAGATATTATTATGCGAGTTAATGATGAAATCAAGGAGTGGATATTCTGATGGAAGCAGGAGCATTTTTTATTATAGTATTGGTAGTCGTAATCATAATTTTTGCTGACGGGATGATTAGGCAAAGAAAGGCAAAGGAAGCTTTCATTTCCAAATTGAAGCAAAATTACGGAAAACCCAATGAAAAAGTAATAGATACAAAGGATTTTGAAAATATAAGTGATTACCACAATGGAATTGCGGTTAGCAAGGAATGTAGCAATTTTACCGTAGATGAAATAACCTGGAATGATTTTTCTATGGACGATGTTTTTAGAAAAATTGATTTCTGTATGTCTTCAATAGGTGAGGAGCAGCTTTATCACATGCTGCATTGCCCGAATATTGAGAAGAATGATAATGAAACACATTTTAAGGAAATGAAAGATTATTTCGTCGCGAATGAAGAAAAGCGAATCGCAATGCAGTATATTCTGCATGAAATCGGAATTTCCAGAAAGATTTCGTTGACAAAGATAATGGATTATCTTTACGGGCTTCAGATTAAATCAAATGTTGCACATTTCCTTGTTGATTTTGCTGTGATTGCATCAATTATATTTATTTTTATTAATCCGGGTTTTGGTGTACTGACTTTTATGCTTGTGATGATGGTATCCATTTATACTTATTTGAATAGTAAAAAGGAAGTGGATCCTTTTATTACAACGTTTGTGTATATTAATAAAATGATTAATGCAGTACATAAGATAGATGACCTTAAAATCCCTGTTTTGTCTGAAGAAATGAATGAAGCGAAAAACGCAGTCGCAAAATTAAAGGGCGTTCGTAAGGGAATGTTCTGGATTTCAACAGGTGCAGTTACCATGGATAATCCTATAATGCTGTTTGTTGAATATATGAAACTGATTTTCCATATTGATTTGATTAAGTTTAATTCAATGGTAAGAATCATGAAGAACTCAAGCGAGGAAATTAAGGTTTTGCGAAGGTGTCTTGGTGTAATTGATGCAGCGATTGCTGTTGGCGCTTTTGAAAGCAGTCTGGAAATTTGCAGTGAACCGGAATTTGTTGAAAGTGCAGAACCGTTTATTGATATTAAGGATGCGATACACCTTCTTGTGAAGACACATGAACCTGTTCCAAACAGTATAAATACTTCACGACCAATACTTATTACCGGTTCTAATGCCTCAGGTAAATCGACATTTTTAAAGACTGTCGGGATTACTGCATTATTAGCGGAAACTATCGGAATTGTTCCGGCAAGACATTACCGAGCAACAAGGTTTGCGATATACAGTTCCATGGCACTTAATGACAGTATTAAAAACGGTGAAAGTTATTTTGTTGTGGAAATAAAGTCTTTGAAGCGAATTGTCGATGCTGCCAAAGGAGAAGTACCTGTGTTGTGTTTTATTGATGAAGTATTGCGTGGTACAAATACTGTTGAACGTGTGGCAGCCTCTTCAAATATTCTTAAAGTAATAGGTAAGCAGAATGCAATTCCTTTTGCCGCAACGCATGATATTGAACTTACTAAGCTTCTTGAGGAAGCGTATATTAATTATCATTTTGAGGAAGAAATAATGGAAGAAGATGTTAAATTTGATTTTCTGCTTAAGGAAGGTAAGGCTATATCAAGAAATGCGATTAAGCTCTTGCAGTTGATGGATTATGATGAGGAAGTAATTAGTGAATCGGAGAGGCTTGTAGATAAATTCCTTACTACGGGCGCATGGGAGTAGGTAAATGAAAGTAACGATTTATACGGATGGTTCGGCGCGAAGTAATCCGAATGGCCCGGGTGGCTACGGAACTATTCTTCACTACGTTGATAAAGAAGGAGTTCTCCATGAACGTGAATTAAGTGCCGGCTACAAGAAAACAACAAACAATCGTATGGAGTTGATGGCAGTTATTGTTGGACTTGAGGCATTAAACAGACCTTGCGAGGTTGAAATTGTTTCGGATTCCAAGTATGTAACTGATGCGTTTAACAAACATTGGGTTGATGCATGGTTGAAAAATAATTGGAGGAATTCACAGAAAAAGCCGGTATTAAATGATGATTTGTGGAAAAGACTTCTTGCAGTCAAAGCAAAGCATCAGGTGAGCTTTACGTGGGTTAAGGGGCATGAGGGGCATCCCGAAAACGAGAGATGTGATTTCCTTGCTACCAGTGCTGCTGACGGTACGGACTTACTTGACGATATAGAAATGTAAATGATATAGTAGATTTGTATAATTTAAATAATAAAATCAGAGAGAGGTATTGATATGACGGCTTTCATTAATACATTTTTGTCGTACGGGTTATTGGCTATAATAATGATGGCACTTGTTTGTCTGGGAGTTTTTTCAGGCAAGAAGTTGCGTGATGTTAAGGAGGCTAAATCCGTAGCCGAAGTTTCAGACAGTGAATTGGAGAATAAGTAATGGATGTTTTATACAGAAGTACCCGCGGGATGGCGGGTGAATATAAGGCCTCAGAAGCAATAATCAAAGGCTTGTGTGAGGATGGGGGCTTGTTTGTACCAAATACCTTCCCAAAGCTTAGTGTTTCTACGGATAAATTGGCTACAATGTCTTATCGGGAAACAGCATATGTTGTAATGAAGGAGTTTCTTACCGATTATACGGCGGAAGAACTTAAAGGCTGTATTGAAGCAGCTTATGATTCCAAATTTGATAATGATGAGATTGCGCCTTTGGTTAAGCATGGTGATCAATATTTTCTTGAACTTTTTCACGGTAAAACTATTGCTTTTAAAGATATGGCGTTGTCGATTTTGCCACACCTTCTTACATGTGCAATGAAGAAAAATAAGGTTGATAAGGAAGTTGTGATTTTGACGGCAACATCCGGCGATACAGGTAAGGCTGCTCTTGCCGGTTTCGCAGATGTTAAAGGTACCCGCATAGTTGTGTTTTATCCTAAGGGCGGTGTAAGCAAGATTCAGGAACTGCAAATGGTAACAGAGAAGGGCAAGAATACACGGGTAATCGGTGTTAAAGGTAACTTTGATGATTGCCAGAGCGCGGTTAAGTCTATCTTCAATGATGCTGAACTAAAGGAGGAGATGGGCAAAGCAGGATTTGTATTCTCATCGGCAAACTCCATTAATATAGGTCGATTGGTTCCGCAGATTGCATATTATGTATTTGCCTACGGTCGCATGGTAAAATCAGGCGCGATAAAGGCGGGCGATCCGTTAAATTTTGTTGTGCCGACGGGAAATTTCGGAAATATTCTTGCTGCATTTTATGCGAAAAACATGGGTCTTCCGGTTGGTAAGCTTATATGTGCTTCAAATGAAAACAAGGTGTTATTCGATTTCTTCGAGAGCGGTTGCTACGATAAGAAGCGTAAGTTTATTCTTACAAGTTCGCCATCTATGGATATTCTTATTTCAAGTAATCTTGAACGTTTGATATACTATATTTGCGGTAATGATGCAGCGAAGGATGCTGAACTTATGCAAAGTTTAAGCGTTAACGGTGAATATGAAATAGATGCCGACATGAAGGAAAAACTTAAAGATTTTGTTGGTTTTTATGCACTTGAAGATGAGGTTTTCTCTGCAATTGATGAAATCTACAGAAATTCGCAATATGTTATTGATACACATACGGCGGTAGCTGCATGTGCAGATAAGAAATATAAGGTCAAAACCGGCGATAATACACCATCGGTTGTTGTTTCTACTGCAAGTCCGTATAAATTTACGAGGAATGTTCTTAAAGCAATAGGTGTTTCGGAAGAAAATACGGATGATTTTGTTTTGGTTGACAAGTTATGTGAGATTTCGGGAGTGGCGATTCCAGGTGCTGTAGCTGAAATCAGAAATGCCGATATTCTTCATAATATTGTATGTGATGTTGCTGATATAAAGTCGGAAGTTAAGAAGTTTTTGGACGTTTAATTTGTGTTTTTGTGCAGTATTTCATTATTGATGATTGGAGGTAAAGTATGGAGGCTAAAGATGTTAAGTTCCTTGTGTGCGATGATTCAATTCTTGCAAGAAAAAGTATGGTTGACATGCTTCAATCTTTTGGATATGAGAATATTATTTCGGTATCCAATGGTGAAGATGCGGTAAATGCATACAAACAGGAAAAACCTACAATTGTATTTCTCGATATTGTAATGCCTGTTAAAGATGGTGTGACTGCTACAAAGGAGATTATTGAATTTGATCCTTCAGCAAGGATAATAGTTGTTTCTTCGGTTGGTACACAGACACATTTACGTGAGGTGATTAAAGCAGGAGCAAGAGATTTTATACAGAAGCCTATCGGAAAGGATTTACTCAAACAAGTGCTTGATCATTGTCTGCCTAATTAAGGAGGTGCTCTATGGAAAACGATGTTTTTGTCCGGGATATATTGGGAAAATCCAATTTTGATTCACTTAAGGATTCAATGACAGATTTTGTGCGAATATATATTGAGAAGCTGGTTGACAATATTTCGCTTTATGTAGATTCATCAATAGTTATACAGGATATTACTGTTGTTGACAAATATGTAGCAGAGCAGGAATTGTCACAGAATATCACAGGTTATCCTTCGGCTTATTCGGCAATAGACGGTGATCCGTTTGTTTTGGCGGAGTTTGCCGAAAAATATGCCAAGCTTGGAATTGATAGTTTCGATATGCTTGCCAAGGAAGCGATTGTCGATTTCTTGAATTTGCATAATGGACTTTTTATTGTACAGTTATCAAAGCTCAATCTTTGTGAACTGAGTCTTGAGGCACCTAAGCAGTCGGGACCGATTGATCTTGAGTCTGTTGTTAATGGAACAATAACAATTGTACCGATTAAGTTTTCCTTTGGTACTGTTAAATTCTTACTTTATGAATTGCCGTAGCATTTTAATAGTAATTTTTCTAATACATAATAAAAGCTTCCGAATCCGGAAGCTTTTATTATGTATTATTATTGCTACGTTTTATTATCTCAAACCAAGCGGAGTGTAGAGTTCATCGTCTTTAATCGGTTTGTAGGCAGGACGGATGATTTTGCCGTTGTTTGTAAGCTCTTCGATTCTGTGAGCACTCCAACCGACAATTCTTGCAATCGCAAAAATCGGAGTATAAAGTTCTTTGGGTAAGTTAAGCATATCGTATACAAGTCCCGAATAGAAATCAACGTTGCAACAAACACCTTTGTAAATTTGGCGTTCTTTTGCAATGATTTGAGGAGCGAGAGCTTCAACTTTGGAGTAAAGTTTAAATTCATTCGTTAAGCCTTTTTCGGCGGCAAGTCTTTCGACGTAGGATTTAAGAATTTCTTCTCTGGGATCTGATAAAGAATAAACCGCATGCCCCATTCCGTAAATTAACCCTTGTTTGTCAAATGCTTCTTTACGAAGCAATGCAAGGAGATAGTTTGAAATTTCATCATCGTCTTCCCAGTCTTTGACCTGCTCCTTCATATCGTTAAACATATCAACAACTTTGATGTTTGCTCCACCATGCTTTGGTCCCTTAAGCGATCCGATGGCTGCAGCAATTGCCGAATATGTATCGGTACCGGAGGACGTAACTACATGAGTGGTAAAGGTTGAATTGTTTCCACCGCCGTGTTCCATATGAAGTACCAATGCTACATCAAGTATTTTGGCTTCAAGAGGAGTGTAGGTTTTGTTGGAACGAAGAATTCTCAAAATATTCTCTGCCGTTGACAGATTGTCTTTGGGAGAATGTATATATAAACTTTTGCCGTCATGGTAATGTCTGTATGCCTGGTAACCGTATACGGACAGCAACGGAAACAGGCTTATTAACTGAAGTGATTGGCGAAGTACATTCGGTATTGAAACGTCATTTGCATTTTCGTCATAAGCATATAGTGTTAATACAGAACGGGCAAGTGTATTCATCATATCAGGACTCGGAGCTTTCATGATTATGTCGCGCACAAAGCTTGTAGGAAGTGTCCGGTAAAGCGAAAGGATTTCGCAGAATTTGGACAATTCCGATTTGGAAGGAAGTTTATCAAACAGCAGGAGATAAGCCACTTCCTCGAAGCCGAATCTATCCTCTGATGTAAAACCGCGTACCAAATCCTTTAAGTTATAACCGCGATAATATAATTCACCGTTTATTGGAACCTGTTCACCGTTTACAATTTTATTTGCACGCACATCGGAAATGTTTGTCAGTCCGGTGAGAACGCCCTTGCCATTAATATCACGAAGCCCACGTTTAACATCGTATTTGGTATATAATTCAGGATTTATCCGGTTAACTTTTACGGCAGAATCGGATAAATCAATCAATTCGGGTGTGATATCGTAATATAAACTTTTATTCATATGAGTTCTCCTTGAATATTATTGGCAATGATCTTTAAATTAAGAACACCAACGCACCATTTTTAATTTTACCAAAAACATTTTTTTGTGACAAGTCATAAGGATTTGAAGTTTCAGGTCAGGGACCAATCAGTAACATTTGAAATCTTTACGACAGGAAGGATTTAATGTTACAATTACTCTTGAAAAATAAGGAAAGGATGAGTATGATTAACCATTACTTGAGGTTGATTGTACCGGAGTGTTATATGGAGAAAAGTGAAATATTAAAGCATGTGGATCATACATTACTTAAACCCTTTGCGGAATGGGAGCAAATTGAGAAATTGTGTCAGGAAGCAATAGAATATGGGACGGCATCTGTGTGTGTGCCACAGTGTTACATAAAAAAGATTAAAATGACTTTTGGCAGTAAAATTAATATATGTACTGTTATCGGGTTCCCGCTTGGATATAATTCAACCGAATCAAAGCTCATTGAGGCAACGAGTGCGATTATGAACGGTGCCAATGAAATTGATATGGTAATTAATATATGTGATGTCAAAAATGGTGATTTTGACAAGGTTGAGGATGAAATCAGAGCAATAAAGAATGCTATAGGTAATCACATATTGAAAGTTATTGTGGAGACCTGTTACCTTGCTGCTGATGAGAAGGTTGCAATATGCAAGACAGTGACAAATGCAGGTGCCGATTATATTAAAACGTCCACAGGCTTTGGAACAAAGGGTGCTGATTTTGAAGATGTCAAACTTTTCAGAAACTGTGTTGGTGAAAATGTGAAAATCAAAGCTGCCGGCGGAATAAGAACGTTGGAAGATATGGAAAAATATCTGGCGTTTGGATGTGACAGAATCGGAACAAGCAGCGCAGTTGAACTGTTGAAGGATTAAACAGTAATTTGGGATTCGTGATAAAGATAGAGCATGCATAGCATAGTATATAGTATGCTTTGTTTTTAAGAAAAAGGTGGAACAGATGTCACAGATATTTAAAGAAAGAATAGATATATTAAGAAAACGAATGCATGAAGAGGAAATAGATTGCTGCCTTATTTTTACGTCAGATTGGCATCAGTCAGAGGCTATTGATGAGTATTTTAAAGTGCGCGAATTCTTTTCGGGGTTTACCGGTTCGGCAGGTAGTTTACTTATAACGCAGGATAAGGCGTGCCTCTTTACGGACGGAAGATATTTCATACAGGCGGAGAAGGAACTTGCGGGAAGCGGCATTTTACTCTACAAGGTCGGAATACCGTCTGTTCCGGATTTATTTGAAGTCCTCAAAGAATTGATTGCAAATTCAAAAAACATGAAGTTAGGTCATGACGATTACAATTATTCAATCGGAACGGATTTGACACTTATAAGTGAAAGTGATTATGAAAAAATAACAGCTTTGTCCGGTGAAGCCGTTATTGCTGTTAAAGATTTTGACCCGACAGAAGGAATATGGGTAAATCGTCCTGAATTAAGAATTGAACCGATAAGACAAATCAGTATGGAATATGCCGGATGCAGTAGCTTGGATAAGAGAAACAGAATTCGTGAGAGGCTTTTTGAATTTGACGCAGATGCATTATTGGCGAGTGAACTTAGTGATGTATGCTGGATTTATAACATTCGTGGCGGAGATATCGATTTTAATCCGGTTGCTTTTTCTTATGGTGTTATTACGAAGGAAAAGGACTATTTGTTTGTTCATGATAAAGCTCTGATACAGGAGTTTGATGTTGAGAGTTTTGCGGCAGATAACGTTTGT
>JAZLIP010000082.1:0-18873 GCA_045617445.1 Lachnospiraceae bacterium
GTACTTCGTGATAGGGCAAGCTTATTTAAGAATACTCAAAAGACTAAGAAAGATTTACGGTGTACCTTTATTACATTATATGGTGTCAAAGCTAATAAGCATAGTGGAATGGTGAAGGATAATATCATCATAGATGACTTATTTAAATGATTATGAGGACTATTTATGGCAGCGATTAAATTGTCCGTTCTAGCAGATACATTTGTAGCATTTATCAGCTTGAAGATCCCAAACTTGATTATCCAGAGGATATTGAATGGTAAGGTAAGTGAAAAACTGTAATTGTCCAAAAAGTTGTTGCAAAAAACAGCCATGAAGCCGGTATTCTTACGATATATGACCAAATGGACAAATGGGATGCCTTCTATGCATGTTGGATAACCGGTAACGATAATTATACGATTCCCGGATTCTTTGTCAGTAGGGACATTTCTGTAGATAATCTGTTATCTGCAATATCTCAGTGATTCTAATTTGATTGATTATAAAATGAACTCTCGGAATCTTTAGTTGTTTAGATTCTGAGAGTTCATTAAAACATAAAGGAGTTTGTAATGTTTGATTTTAAATTACAGATAGGTTGCCTGTTGGTAACTATTTATTTTGTGTGTTGACATTATAAAAAAATGTGATATCATAATGATATCAAACAGATATGGACTCGCTGAACCTTTTATTGTTTGGATTTTTACGACAGATTTCTTCGGAACAATGATGTTTTAGCAGTGCGTACATGGTATGTACGACGAGAAAACAGAAGCGGTTCCGGAGAAAAATAGCCCCCAATATATATGATCTAAGATTCTGAGAGTTCATAGATATACAAGGAGGAAATAATATGACAGAGAAAATTTATACAACGAAAAAGAATGGTTTACAGGCGTTACTATTAATTATTTTAGGATTGCTTGTGGGAATTGCATTAACTGTTTTTGGGGCGATTTTGATGGATAAGAAAGTGACTCCGATTGCGGTAATTATATTTGTTGTCGGATTACTGGAAGTGTGTCTTGGTGCAATTCCGATGTGTGGTCTTAAAGTGATTAAACCGCAGGAAGCGCTTGTACTTACACTTTTTGGTAATTATAAGGGCACAATCCGCGAAGAAGGTTTCTATTTCGTAAATCCCTTTTGCGTTGCAATAAATCCTGCGGCAACTACCAAACTCGCACAAAGCGGTGAACAGTCTGCACCACAAAACACCGCATTTCAAATAGTCACCAATGGCATGACGGCTCAGGTTGAAACCGGTAGAACGAAGAAAATATCTTTGAAAGCTATGACTTTGAATAACGGCAGACAGAAAATAAATGACTGTCTTGGTAATCCGATAGAAATCGGAATTGCGGTAATTTGGAAGGTAACGGATACAGCAATGGCAGTTTTTAATGTAGACAATTACAAAGAATATTTGTCTCTTCAGTGTGATTCGGCACTTCGTAATATTGTACGTATATATCCGTATGATATTGCACAGGGAGTAGATACGACCGGTGATGGAAATGCAGATGAAGGAAGTCTCAGGGGTTCGGCAGAGGTTGTAGCAGAACGAATCAAGGATGAAATTCAGAAAAAGGTATCGAATGCCGGCTTGGAAATTTTGGAAGCAAGAATCACCTATCTTGCATATGCGCCTGAAATAGCATCGGTTATGCTTCAACGGCAGCAGGCATCGGCAATTATTGATGCCAGAAAAATGATTGTAGATGGTGCTGTAGGGATGGTTGAGATGGCTCTGGACAGATTGAATGAGAAACAGCTTGTTGAACTTGATGAAGAACGTAAGGCTGCAATGGTTTCAAATCTTCTGGTAGTATTGTGCGGCAATCATGATGCTCAACCGATTGTAAATTCAGGAAGTTTATATTAAATATGGCTGAGAAAAAACAAGTTCCCCTTCGTCTGTCTGAAAAATTGTATGCCGACATAGCCGCATGGGCAGAGGATGATTTCAGATCGGTCAATGGACAAATAGAGTATCTTCTATCCGAGTGCGTCAGACAGCGAAAGAAAGACGGAAAATATGTGGGTGAGGAAATTGATAAGCCTATAGAATTGGATATAAAGTGAGAAATAATCTCTTCCTTGATAGAGGAAGAGATTATTTTTTGAGTGTAACTAAATAATTCCGGTTTGTTTGATTTTTACTAATCGGGAATAGAAAAAAAATCGAAAAAACCTTATAATATGTTTTAACAGAGTAATGAAAAAAACAGCAACAGAATATACATTGGATGTATCCGATGTTGCAGTATGAGGTTGATGCTGAAATTGTTGAAAATTACCGGTATGATATTTCAAGTGAACAAAATATTGGAGGGTACGTAATTACATACCGTTTGACTAAGGACGACTTGTGGACCAAATCGGTTGAAAATCATATATATACCGGCAATGCAATTAAACCTGATGTAAAGGTTTACAATGGAAGAACCAAATTAGTTAAGGGCAAGGGCAATTAAAGTATTAGGGCAAATTAGTCTAAAAATATTTGATAGAAAGTAGGTGACAGATTATGAATGAAATTATACTTACAAAAGAAAATTTTGATAAAGAAATTAATAGTGATATACCGATCCTTGTTGATTTTTGGGCTTCATGGTGTGGACCTTGCAGAGCATTTGCACCAACTATCGAAGAATTTGCGAAGAGGTCTGACGGGAAATATAAGGTTGGTAAATTGAATATCGATGATGAGGAGGATATTGCGGAGCGTTATAATGTTATGAGCATTCCAACAATTAAAGTTTTTAGAAACGGGCAAGTGGTAAGCACGCATGTAGGAGCACTGCCTATAGCGAAATTACAGGAATTGGTTGGTTCTTGAATTGTGAAAGCATATCTTGGAAAGGATGGATGTATTAATTGAGGATGAGAAAAATTTTGTTGGCGGGTTTATGCTTGATAGCTTTGTTGCCGGTAATTGGATGTGGAAAGAATTCAAAAAAGGATGGAATTACTTTGGATGTGCAAAGTGAAGGCAATGTTTCTTATGAGGAATATCCGTCGAATGAGTTTGAAGAACGTGTTAAGAAATATTCTTTTGATTCATATGATGAAATTGTGAACCTTCTTGATGGTGATGAAGCCTACGCATATATACCTATAATGGGAGCCAAAGAGCCGATTCTTCTTGTTACAAGTTATACTTATGACAATCTTGACGGAAAACGGGCGGCAATAGATGCAACTCCATATATTAAATATGCCGATGGAAAAATCAGAGCAGGCGGTGTGTTTACATCCGGAAGTACCGCAACGCCTTTAGCACTTACTGATGACGGATGCGTGATAATTGCGACACATACCAGTGTTGAAAAGGACTGCCTTGGGGATAATGGTACTGATACACCTGCGGTTATGGTTATGTCATATATTTATACATCATATGATGAAGAACTTAAACCGGAATCCTATGGTGGATTTGTTCGTGACAAAAATACGGTAATTGATAATGACGGGGTAAGAATTGCCGAAGATGATGAAGATGCATATAATAATGCTTTTCTGGAATACGGAAGAGCGAAAGTAATTAATTTTACGAGGGTGAACTAAATGGATATTTATGAAAAAATCGATCAAATGTACAAAAATGGTGAGAATGATAAGGTTGAATCTTTTTTGGAAGAATCATTGCGCCGCGCAATCAGTGAAGATAAAGCGGATGATGTTGTAATCATACTCAATGAATTGATTGGATACTATAGGGAAAACGGTCAGACAGAAAAAGCAGCAACCTTTGCTAAGGAACTGTATAAGATTGTTTCTGATTCCGACATGTCTGAGACTGTTGCATATGGTACAACACTTCTTAATATTGCAAATGCCTACAGAGCGGCCGGTCTTAACAGAGAGTCGCTAAGGATGCATAATGAAGCCAAAGAAGTGTACGATAAACTTCTCCCTAAAGATGCGTATGAATATGCATCACTATACAATAACTTAAGTCTTTTGTTTATTAACATGGGGGATGATGAAAGTGCGGAGGACTGCCTTAAACGTGCACTTGTGATTGTTGGCAAGGATGACACGAAATATGTTGAATTGGCAACTACTTACGTTAATCTGGCGTCGATATATTCAGAACGTAATGATACAAACAGCGCAATAACGATTCTGGATAAGGCAGTAGAACTTTATGAGAAAGATGAGAAACCGGATTTTCATTATACGGCGGCTCTTACTTCGCTTGGAGAAATTTACTATAAGCTTGAGGATTACAGTAAGGCACTTGGATACTACGAAAAGGCACTTGATGAAATAGAAAGATTCAGTGGCCGAAATGAGACTTATGAAATAATGATTAAAAACATTAATGTTGTTAAACAGAAGTTGCAGACAGCAGAGAATATTGATGGGGATTTTGTTTCAGGACTTACCATCAGCGAAGAATATTATCTTGAGTATGGAGCCAAAATGATACATGAGCGTTACGGAAGATATGAGAAGTCTATCGCAATCGGTTTGGTTGGTGAAGGCTCCGAATGCTTTGGGTATGATGATATGCTTTCAAGAGATCATGATTTTGGCCCGGGATTTTGCATGTGGCTGCCGGAAAGCGTTTACAGAGAAATTGGTGAGAAACTGCAGGAATCTTACGATATGCTCCCTAAAACATATAAAGGGATCACCCGGTATGAAAATGGCAGATCAGGTAAAAGGGTTGGTGTTTTCTCAATAGGAGATTTTTACAAATCACTTATTGGTTTTGAAAAGGAACCGGCGAATGTTGAGGAATGGACCACTTTGACGGATGATACTATTGCAGCTGCCACAAACGGTAAAATTTTTAGGGATGATTTGGGTGAATTTACAAGGATTCGAAATGAATTGCTCAAATACTATCCGGATTTCACGTGGGGAAAGCGGATTGTTTGTGAAATGATGCATATTTCAAAACATGGTCAGTATAATTATATGCGTTGCATTAAACGTGGTGATTTGGTTACTGCAAATTACTGCATCAGTGAATTCTGTAGTCATGTTATGTCATTGTGTTTTTTGCTGGAGAGAAAGTATGCTCCGTATTATAAGTGGAAGTATCAGGCGCTGAAAGAATTGCCGCATTTTGCCGAGCTTGCACCTGCTATAGAGAAGTTGATTCTTACAAATATAACGGATGAGTCTGTCCCTGATATGATTGAAGCGATTGTCAGAAAAATCCATGCACGAATGAAGGAAATGGGACTTGTTAATTCTGATAATTCCTTCCTTGAGAATCATATCGAAGAGGTCATTAAGAAAATTATTATTCCGAAAACAAGCGTGAGTGAGAACGAGAACAGTACAAAAGACGATCTGGATTCCTCTGAAACGGTGGATGAGACTCCGAGTGAATGCGATACGCGCAATGAAGAAATGTGTGAAATAAAAAGGACACATAAAATGAGCACTGGAACAGTAAATGAAAGAAATGCAGATGAAAATATTCCGGATGGCAAAACGCATAAGGATTACGTTGAAGAAATAGTTGAACTGGAGTGGAAAGCATTTGACAAGGTTAAAAATGAAGGCGGAAGAGCTTTCTGTCAGGATGATTATGCTACGTTTTCGATTATGCGTAAGAGTCAATATGATACGTGGCCAATGGAACTGCTTGTTTCATATATTGATGATTTTAAACGTGCGAATGATATTGGCTGGAATCTTATTTCGGAAAAGTATGCAAGGATGATGAAATCAACCTGCCCTGAACAATATGCTAAATTGGAACATAGACTTCCGGTAATAAGCGGAGAGCAAATTAAGATGATTGAGGCAGTGGTAGCTGTTCAGGTTGACTGGATGTGTGATTTCGCGAAGGAGTATCCAAAGGCAGCGGGGAATGCGCGCAGCATACGTACGGAGGAAGATACTGAATGGAATACTTCGTATGAAACGTATCTTAGAGGTGAAATAAGTACATATTCTCCGGATACTTTGTGGCTTTACGGTAAGTTTATTTCAGAACTTGCAAGCAATGACAGAAATTTGGCTTACATGACTATGGAAAATACTGCACATTATTACGGATACAAGGACCTTGATGATCTGGAAAGGAAATTGCCATGATTTAATAGTAAAAATGCATTACCGAAGGTAATGCATTTTTACATGTTACCGGTCAGGGACTGAACAGTAACAATCATACGTTTTGCATGGGTGTTTGTGGTGCATTTTAAATAAAATGTGTTAAAATTTTTCTATGGATCATAAAGATAAAAGTTACAAGAAAAAAAAGAGAAGAATATTTGTTAAGCGATTGCTCCATAAGATTAAGCTTAAGCGGTACTCTATAGCAGGTGGTGTATCTCTTATAGTTATTATAGCTATAATGGTTGTTTTCTTGAATTCCGGTGAATCTGATTCAGACGTAGGTGATATTATAACATTTCGTGAACCGTGGTCGATTGTTGATTCTGCTATGTCTATTATGGAATTGGATATTTATATTAATCCGAAGAAGAAACTAAAGGCTTCGGATGATAGCGCACCCGTTGGTGAAGGTGATACGCTTGCAACGACGGAAAAGGAATATGGATCTTTGGAAACGTACTTGGAGGATTGCATTTTCCTGGGCGATTCAAGAAGCGTCGGATTGGTAAATTACGGATTAGTAAAGGATGCAAATGTATTGGCTGAAGTCGGAATTGCCCATGTAAATGTTCTCGGTAAAACATTCAGTCAGAAATCCGGCAAAACGTATACCCTGGATTCATTCCTTACAAGCCATGATGAATCCAATATTTATATTGGATTTGGCGTTAACGGAATGAATTATATAAGCGAAGATGATTACGAGAAATCGTATATTAAGCTTGTTGATAGGATCAGAGAACTGAGTGATGGGCGAAGAATTGTTTTAATGTCTATATGGCCCGTTGATGATACCGGAAAATATCGGGCAACTGTAAGTCGGGAACTTGTAAGTAAATACAATGAATTTCTGCGAAATCTGGCGGATGAAACGGGCATAGAATATTTAGATTTTGATGAATTGCTTCAAAATGAAGAAGGCTGTATGAAAAAGGAGTTCGATTCAGGTGATGGCCTTCATTACAACAAAGCGGCTTACGGAAAAATTGTGGAATACATTTACGATAGTAGGTAGTTTGTAATTACTATCTACTATTTACTTGTTACCGGTCAGGGACCGGACAGTAACAGTTTGCAACAATTACGGATGGAATGTGAGGATTTAAATAAAATGAATAAATTATATGAAACTGACAGCTACATGAGAGAAACCAAAACAAGAGTGACCGGTTGCGAAAAGACTGAACGCGGGATTTATGCAATGTTTGAAGATGCGATTTTTTTTCCGCATGAAGGTGGTCAATATGCTGATACAGGAGCTGTTGTGTGGAATGAAAAAAAGATAGAATTGATTGATGGTATTGTATTTGAAGATGAACTGTCCGGTGAATCCTTGGTTAAATATTTAGTAAGTGAAGAAATTCCCGTAGGTAGTGAGGTATTGCTTGTCCTTGATTGGGAAAAGCGGTTTATGCGTATGCAGAATCATACCGGAGAACATATTTTGACCGGAGTGATTCATAACAAATATGGATTCGATAATGTGGGATTTCATTTGAGTGATGATGATTTTGTGACTCTTGATTTAAATGGTGTATTGAGTTATGAAGAGGTAATACAATTAGAAGAAACGGCAAATGAAGTGATTTATAGTAATTACCCGGTTAAAGATTCGTATCCTACCGATTCGGAACTTGCAGAAATAAATTATAGGAGTAAGAAGGATATTAAGGGACAGGTAAGACTTATCACAATAGGTAATGAAAACAATACAATTGATATATGCGCATGTTGCGCACCGCATGTGAAACAAACCGGAGAAGTGGGAATAATCAAAGTTGTTTCGGTTATAAACTGGAAGGGCGGAATACAAATTTCGATGCTTGCCGGTAAACGTGCATTAAAGTTTATTAATGAAGAACAGGACATAGTTCGTGAAGTTTCAAGAAAACTATCGACCAACATGGTCAATATAAGCACTGCGATTGATTTAAACAGGAATGAAGTTATGCGATTAACCAATGAACTAATAGCTGAGACACAGGGCAGGGCTTTTGACCAAATAGATTTGCTGGATAATGGAGATGCTCATATTATATTTGTTTCTGAAAATGCCGGAAGTGTTGTAATGAAAAATGTGTTCAATGCTTTGTGTGAAAAATTTGCGGATTACGTAGGGGTGTTTTCGGGAAATGATGAGAAGGGCTATATGTATTATGCCGGAAGCTGTAATCTTGATTCTAAAATTCTTGCAAATAAAATGCGTGAGAAACTGGATGCCAAGGGCGGTGGAAGTTCAAGGATGATACAGGGAAAAATCAATGTGTCCAGGAAGAATATACTTGATTTTTTTGGAAACGATTAAATTTTTTGATTATTACACAGGGTAGAAAATGTGACATAAATAATGTATAATGATTTGGCAACGATGTATGATTTAGCTTGCGGAGGAGCATGCCGGTGGTGATTTCTAAAGTACGAGAATTTAATCGAAACTACAGAACTTTTTCGTCTGAAATTGAAGAAAAGCATATTAAATATGCGCGCATCGCAATAATCGTTGCAATCTTATTTGGTTTTTTGGATACCATTGTTTACGAAACATTTGTTGGCAGGTCATTTGATGACGGCGTTAGTATTATTTCTTATTATGTATGTTTCTTTTTGCCGTTACTTTTACTGTCAATCATTGCAGGAAGCAGTAAGTTATATGCCGATAAAGAAAATGCCAATAGCAGGAAGCGATTTATTGCTGAGTCATTTTTTGCTTTATGTTATTTCGTGTTTTTCATATTTTCCTGTTTGACGTTGTTTCTTTCTTGTGAGTATCGAAATCGAATTGATTATACAGCCTTTTTTGTAATTACAATTATTTTTGTAACATTCATTTTTATAAATCCCATCAAATTGCTTGTCTTTTATGTAGTATCTGTGCCTTGTGCTATTTTTCTTATGAGTAGATTCGACCTTCTGATGGCAGAACATGAAATGGTATATAGTGTAATTCTGACAGCAGTTATGTCTTGGATTGTTATGTTCTTTAAGATAGTGGAAGTTACTTCGAACTATGAAAATAATTCACACCTGCAGCATTTATACAAAAGCAGAGAAGAGTTTCTCTCAAATTTGACACATGAAATGCGTTCACCCCTTAATGCTATACTTGGTAAGAATCAAATTATTCTTCGTGAATCAAATGAGGAGGGAACACTTAAACTTGCGTCGGAAATCAGTTCCAGCGGTAAGATGTTGCTTGCACTTATTAATGATATTCTTGATTGGTCGAAGATTGAATCCGGAAGCATGCAATTGATTCCGGCAAATTATGATTTTACGGAAATATCTACGGAAATGGAAAATATAATGAGGACGGAAGCACTCGGTCACGGTATTAAGTTTGTATGTAAGTATGATGATGATATTCCATCGGTGTTATATGGGGATGAGGTTCGTATACGTCAGATAATTATGAATCTGTTGTCAAATGCAATTAAATATACGAAACAGGGAAGTGTGACTTATCGAATTCAATGCGTCCGCGGAGTTGTCAGAGATGGTAATGTTGTAACAGGTTCGGATGATGTCATCGGCGAATACGAGCGCATGAACAATATCGGTAACAATATTGATGAAGATGAGTGTGTGCTTCGCTTTTCGGTTGAAGATACGGGTATTGGAATTAAAGAAGAAGATGTATCCAAATTGCTGGAAAAATATACACGAATTGATGAATATACGAACAGAAAATTGCAGGGAACAGGTCTTGGCTTGTCGATTACGACATCGCTTCTTACACTTATGAATTCCAGGCTTGAAATAATCAGTACATATGGTGTGGGTTCTGTATTCAGCTTTGAAATTAAACAGAAAGTGATTGACGCAACTCCCTTTGGAATACAAAGCAGGAATAAAGAAGAGAGAGGTCATTTTAAAACAAAGGATGTGAGAATTCTTGTTGTTGATGATAATCGTGTGAATTACGGTGTAAGTTCAGCACTTTTGAAGCATTATGATGTAAAGACTGATTATGCAAATTCAGGAATGTATTGTCTCGAGAAATTGAAAACACATGAATATGATATCATTTTCTTAGATCATTTGATGCCTGAAATGGATGGCGTGGAAACGCTTAAGAAAATTCAAAGCGGATTCTATCATGTGTATGAAAATACTCCCATAATTGCCTTGACTGCCAACAGTTTTTCCGATGCAGGGCAAGTATATAAGAATTATGGGTTTGCGGATTATTTGTCAAAACCTATAGAAATTACAAGGCTTGAGAAAATTCTGTCTGATTATTTGCCGGAAGAAAAGAAATACTATGTCAAGGAGTAGAAAGAATTGTTAGTTAGAACACTTGCTGTTACCGGTCAGGGAGCAAACAGTAACAAAGAATTAATTGTGAACATACAGTGCACCTAATTCGTTTTCATATATTAATGTATAATCGGAATTCACGATTGCAAATAAGTTCGGCATTGAATTTGGTGTGTTTTCACCAATAACCATCCATTTTGGAGGAGTGTTTTTTAAGGTGTTTTCAAGTTCGGTTTCTATCTCGGGAAACAACGAAATGAAATACGGAAGATTTACAACATATTTGTTGCATGGAAGTATTTTGTTGATTTCATACCATTGCATGTCTATCTCAAAAGAGAATACAGAATCCCTTTCGAATTCGGGAATCAGACTGCACATATCAAGTGTGTTTTTATAGTATGTTTCCTGAAACGTATCGGAACCTCTCGAAACGAAAGTTCTTATTGTACCGTTACTTTCTCTTACATAATGCGCAGCGTAAATTGTAAATAAAATCAGGCATATCATTTGACTTTTTCCTGTAAAAATAATCAGCGGATCATATTTTCTAAGAAATAGTATTACTGCAAGAATAAAAACAGGAACTGTCGTTACAAAATAGTAAATAAAGGCATCGCCCAGGTGAAGGGCAAAATAAGTAATAATTGATGCTAAGATTAAGAAACACCATTCAAAGGAACTTAAGGTTTGTTTTGATTTGATTTCTAACAGACATTTATCTTTGTTTGTAACCGGGGAAGGATGATTCTTAAGACTTGCGGATTTGGACAGCAACCATTTAAACGGATGTTTGAATGAAAAAGAAGCAGTTGTTCCGTAAGCCGGTGCGAAATCGGTAGAATGTAAGAATGCGAAGAAAAATGCAAAAAGGCACCCCAAAAGTCTAATCTCTAAGTTTTTGTTGAAACCATTGGAATATCCGCGGGAACGCTTGAAACCAAAAACAAAAACGCAGTAAAGCATGTTTAAAATATTTCCCGATAATCCAAAATAGATAAGTAACGGAATGAGCGCAATAAGAAATCCAAGAAGCAGGTAGAGACAGTAATAAGCGAGGTGCTTATATTTTTTGTCCTTGAAGAATATGAGGAAAACGGTAAGTACTATTCCTAGCGTCGGGGCAAGTACTGTTATTTTGGAAAAAATCATAATGCAGGCGAAAATTCCGGTAAGCAGGGCTGTGAGATTAATCTTTTTTTCGTTGAATGATTTAAGGCTTTTGTTAAATGAGGCGTGGCCGAAATTTTTGAGTGTAAGATAAATTACGCTAAGATTTAACGGAAGGCAGAATTCCTCCAGACAATTGCCCCCCCACAGCATGGTGATATAAGGATAGAGAAAAATCAGTATAACAATCAAGGTTTTTTTACGTGATATATACAGGCTGGAAAGCTTACAGATTATGCAAAGCGACCAGAAAAAGAACAGGATTTCAAGAATATAAATGCCGGTTTTTCCTTCAAAGATTAATTGACCGGCTGCCTGAAGAAAGAAGAAATAAGGTCCCTTCAAATCATAGAAATCGGCATAGGGAACAAGGCCTTCTTTGATTCCGCGTCCGACAAGCGTAAAAAAGCTTGCATCGCAACCGTACCAATGCCTGTAAAGCGGACTTGTCCAAAGTGAAAAAGCCGTTATGAAGATGATTGCTATAAGGAAGAGCCCTATGTAGGCAATTAAAACAGAATGCTTTGATATGGCTGATTTTACTTTATTTGAAGGAAAATTATCATTAGTCATAAAAAAATACCTTTTTCATGTAAAAATTGCAACAAATAGCCAAAGACTATCGGCTTGTCAATGAATTTACCATAGAGTATAATAAAAAAACGTTGAAAGTACAACTATATTGTCTGGTTGGTATACAAGGAGGTGTTTATATGTATCAGCAGGATCTGACACAAAGCGAGATGATAAGAGCTGAATATCTTAAGGATGTGGAATTACTGTCGAAGTATATGAATTATCTTGAAAAACGTGCCGGTTCGAGTGTTTCGAGTTTTTATGAGGGTGAAGCGGATTTTAAGGTTATTCAAATTCCGGTATATGAATCGACGATGTTGGCTTTTGTTAAGGATGCAGGCAAGACGAAGTTTATTGACAAGAACTATAGACATACCTATTCGAAATATAGAATCAAAGGTGTGGAGGATGAACTCAGACTTATTAAACATGCTCATTTGAAAGACATCGATCTGTTTAAGGCAGTATTGAGTAAATATATCTTGCAAGGCAGGAGCAAAGGACTTGTTTGGTCTGAGGGAGTTAAAAACGGAGTTTTTCTTGAATGGATGAGGCGAGCTACTATGCTGTTTTTTGCAACAAATGTAGAGTAACAGACGGTACTGTTCGAAACCGGAACAGTAATTAATGGGCTTAATATTTTATGGTAGGAGAAGAATTGGAAATGAATTACGATTTTGGAAAAGGTACCTTTGGAAATACCAAAAAGGATTTTAAAATTAGGAAACCTGCAGGGCTTGGTAATGCTTTGGCGGTAGTAGTTGTTGTTATTGTGCTGATAATGCTTATCGGTGGATCTTTTTACACGATTCAGGAAGAGGAGCAGGCGGTCGTTTGTACATTCGGTGTGCCTAAACCGATTGCTCAGCCGGGACTTCATTTTAAAATACCGCTAATTCAGACCGTGTCAAAGGTTAATACAACAATTCAGGGATTTGCTATCGGGTATTCCGATGATGTTGAGAAAAATTACGACGGTCAAAACGGTAGCGAGAACAGCATGATGATTACTGCCGATTACAATTTTATACACGTTGATTTCTATGTTGAATATCGTGTTATTGATCCGGTGAAAGCTTTGTATGCGTCCGAGGATCCGGAGATTATTCTTGCAAATGTGGCTCAGAATTGTATCAGAACAACAATCGGCTCATATGGTGTTGATGCTGTGCTTACTACAGGTAAGAGCGAAATACAGTCAAATATAAAAACTTTGATTTTGAAAAAGCTTGAAACTATAGATATAGGAATTCAACTTGTAAACATTACAATTCAGGATGCGGAGCCTCCTACGGATGAAGTAATTACTGCATTCAAGGCTGTTGAAACAGCAAAACAGGGAAAAGAAACAGCGCTTAATAATGCCAATAAATATCGTAATGAGCAGCTTCCGGAAGCTAATGCACAGGTGAATAAAATAGTTCAGGATGCGGAAGCGACAAAGATGGCACGAATTAATGAGGCTGAAGGCCAGGTGGCAAGATTTAATTCGATGTATGACGAATATGTGAAATATCCTGAGATTACAAAACAGAGAATGTTTTATGAAGCTATGGAAGATGTTTTGCCAAATCTTAAAGTGATTATTCAGGGAAGTGGTGGAAATTCAGTTCAGCAAATACTTCCTCTTGCGCCTTTTGGCAATTCCAAATAATTCGGATGCAGAGATTGGGAAAGTGTTTTTGCAGTTGGAATGAATATACGGCACAATGGATATGCTGTATATAAGATACGAACGATTAAATATTTTGGAGGTAGAAATGGAAACAGAACATTTTGGATCTGATGGTAAACCAAAGAAAACGGGGAGAATTTCTAAAGGTGTAATTATTGCAGTTGTAGTGATTTTGCTCATCTTGGTTAAGTCAAGCTTTGTTATTTGTAAAGAAAATCAATATAAACTTATACGTCGGTTTGGAAAGGTTGAACGGGTTATTGAACATTCGGGATTAAATTTCAGATGGCCTATTATTGAAACTGTTGATACGATACCGAAAGAATTACTTCTCTATGACTTGCCTGCGTCGGATGTAATTACTTCTGATAAGAAGTCAATGATTGTTGACAATTATGTTTTATGGCGTGTCAGCAATCCTCTTAAATTTGCCCAGACGTTAAGTTATTCGGTAAGTAATGCCGAGAATCGAATTGATACAATTGTTTATAATGCAACTAAGAATACAATTTCAAATATGACTCAGGATGAGGTTATAAGGAGTCGCGATGGTAAAATGACGATTACTACGACCGAAACTGTTTCTGATGCAACGACTAATGATATCACCGTGGAAGAAGTAAGGAAGGATGTTGCCATTAAGTCGCTTACGGAAGAAATTATGGAGAGAATCGGCACTGTTTCCGAGCAGTATGGTATTGATATTGTTTCGGTGGAAGTTAAGAAACTTGATTTACCTGATGACAATAAGCAGGCTGTCTATACGCGTATGATATCGGAACGTGAGAATATTGCGGCACAGTATAAAGCAGAGGGTGAGTCTTCTGCCAAGATGATTCAGAACACTACAGATAAGGAAGTGTCAATTATGCTTTCTGAAGCCAAGGCAGAAGCTGAACAACTTAAGGCAGAGGGCGAAGCTGAATATATGCGTATTTTGTCGGAAGCATACAATGACAAAAATAAGAGTGATTTTTATTCATTTGTAAGATCGCTTGATGCTGCGAGAGAGAGTATGAAGGGTTCGGAGAAAACTTTGATTCTTCCGGAAGATTCACCGCTTGCTTCTGTATTTATGATGGATATTTCAAAAAAGGACAACTTCTCGTTTCCTGTAGTTGATAGCACAGCAGAGGATGCATTTTTGCCTGTTACCGATCAGTAATTAAGCAGTAACAGAACTAAGACTAAATGATTTAAGGGAGAGAATAATATGATATCAGAGAAAATGGTAACACTTGTAAAGGGTAGTTCCGTAATTAGAGCAATGTTTGAAGAAGGTCAGAAAATGGCGAAGGAATTTGGCGCCGAAAATGTATATGATTTTTCATTGGGAAATCCAAATGTGCCGGCTCCGGATGCTGTAAGGGAGGCACTCGTTGATATTGCAAAGAATGAAGATCCTATTAAACTTCACGGATACATGAGTAATGTTGGATATGAAGATGTGAGAGAGACAATTGCCGATTCTATCAATAAGAACTTTGAGATGAAGCTTAATGCAAACAATATTGTTATGACCGTTGGCGCGGCATCGGGACTTAATGTTATTCTTAAAGCATTACTTAATCCGGGAGAAGAGGTTATTGTTTTTGCACCCTTCTTTGGTGAGTACAGCAATTATGTTTCAAATTATGACGGCAAACTTGTGGTTATATCACCTGATACAGATACCTTTCAGCCCAAACTTGATGAATTTGAAAGCAAAATCACAGCAAATACGAAGTGTGTGATTGTTAATTCACCGAATAATCCGACCGGCGTTGTTTATTCGGAGGATACAATTAGAAAAATGTCCAAAATACTGGACACAAAACAAAAAGAATTCGGGACAAGCATTTATCTTATCACGGATGAACCTTACAGGGAGCTTGTGTATGGTGATGTGTTTGTACCATATATTCCGAAATATTACAAAAATACGATTGTCGGATATTCATATTCCAAATCACTTTCACTTCCAGGAGAGAGAATTGGGTATCTTGTTATTCCAAGCGAGATTGATGATTACGAGGATGTTTTTGCGGCAGCAGGTGTTGCGACAAGAATTCTTGGGTATGTAAATGCACCTGCCATTATGCAGAAGGTAGTTGCGAGATGTATAGACGCGAAAACGGATATTTCATATTATGACAGAAACAGAAATCTCCTTTATGAGAATTTGTGTAAAATGGGATTTACCTGTCAGAAACCTGAGGGGGCTTTTTATTTGTTTATGAAATCTCCGATTGCCGATGAGAAAGAATTTGTCAATGCTGCGAAGAAGTATCATATACTCATTGTTCCGGGTAGTAGTTTCGGATGTCCGGGGTATGTCAGAATTGCTTACTGTGTGGCATATGAAACAATAGTTAATGCATTGCCGAAATTTGAGATGCTTGCCAAAGAGTATTTTAATTGACGACATAGTGTGTTTGGTTACCGTCAGGGACTGAACAGTAACTGTGTTTGACAGAAAGGGTCGTTATGGGTTGGGAAGAAAATATAAGAAAAGTTGTTCCTTATGTTGCGGGTGAGCAACCAAAGGGAAAGACGATTAAATTAAATACAAATGAATTTCCATATGCTCCGTCTCCGATGGTGGCTACAAGAATGTACGATTTGGCTGAACAGGAGATTGCGGATTCCTCGTCAATGCTCAGAAAATATCCGGATATGGATTCAACCAAACTTGTTGATGCTATATCTAAGGTGTACGATATTCCGACGGATAATATTTTTGTGGGAATCGGTTCGGATGATGTGTTGTCGATGGCATTTATGACATGCTTTAATTCTGAAAAGCCGATTTTCTTTCCGGATATAACATATTCCTTTTATGATGTGTGGGCAAATGTACACAAAATTCCGTTTACGGTTAAACCTTTGGATGACAATTTCGCAATCGTTAAAGAAGACTATTTGACTGAAAACGGAGGAATAGTAATTCCTAACCCGAATGCACCGACAGGTGTTTATGTTGAACCGGATTTTTTTGAAGATATTGTTAAGGCAAATCCGAATTCTGTTGTCATTATTGATGAAGCATATGTGGATTTTGGTGGTACAAGTTGTTTGCCTCTTGTTGACAAATATGATAATGTGCTCATTGTGCAGACTTTTTCTAAGTCAAGAGCACTTGCCGGACTTAGAATTGGTGTTGCTTTCGGGCAGAAGAAACTTATTGATTACATAAAGGACATTAAATTCTCTGTTAATTCATATACGTTGAATTATCCCGCAATTGAACTTGCAACTGCTTCAGTCTTGGATGTTGATTACTGGAAGAAGACTGTTAAGAAGGTAATTAAGACAAGAGAATGGACAGCAAAGAAACTTAAAGAACTAGGGTTTATATTTAATGATTCAAAGGCTAATTTTATTTTCGCAACGCATCCTGAAAAGTCTGCAGTGGAAATATTTGAGGAACTTAAAGACCGTTCGATTTATGTACGCTACTGGAATAAACCGCGAATCAGCAATTATTTGCGTATTTCGATAGGTACGGATGACGATATGAAAAATCTTGTGAATGCATTGGAGGAAATTTTGAAATAATGTTTAAGAAGTATTTGATTGTTTTTTTGATTTCTATGATACCTTTAATTGAACTTCGTGGGGCGATACCCGTTGCTTTGTCCCCAAGTGATGAAGTGTTTTTTGGATTGTTTAACGGTATGGGTTTACCGGTGCTTCAAGCATATATAGTGTGCATTATAGGCAACATGCTTCCTGTACCGATTATTTTCTTTTTTGCACGAAAGGTGCTTGAGTGGGGAGCTGATAAACCGGTCATTGGAAAGTTTTTTACATTTTGTCTTGAAAAGGGACATAAAGGTGGTGCTAAGCTTTCGGAAAAGGCAGGAAGAGGACTATTCATTGCATTGCTTTTGTTTGTCGGAATTCCGCTTCCGGGTACGGGGGCGTGGACAGGAACACTTGCGGCTTCGATTCTTGATATGAAATTTAAGGAAAGTGTTGTTGCTGTAATGCTTGGCGTTATTCTTGCGGGAATAATTATGGGTCTTGGTTCTACTGTAATTTATTCATTGGCATTTTGATTTTGAATCTGTAATCCGTTTGAAATCATTTGGAGGCAATAATGGAATATGTTAGTTACGATTCGTTTGCATACGTATATGACGAACTGATGGATAATGTTCCTTATCTGGAATGGTCTGATACAATTGCTAAAGTAATTGAAGAATATGGAATATCTTCTAAAACTCATGGTATAAAGTCTTGGGATGATGATGCGAAAGCTAAATCCGGTGAAGAGGAGCTTACTGATACTACTGTTGACATGGATTTGGCAGATTATGATAGTCCGTTACTCCAAAGTGAAAAAAACCTTGTGCTTGATTTGGGCTGTGGTACGGGTACTTTCACGGAAATTATGTATGAGAAAGGCTATGACATGATAGGAGTTGACTTATCAGGTCAGATGCTTGAAGTAGCTGAAAATAAGCGTTTTGAAAAGAATTATGACATTTTGTATCTTAATCAGGATATGAGAGAACTGGATTTGTATTCCACGGTCGGAACAGTCATATCGGTCTGCGATTCGGTGAACTATTTGCTGTCAGATGAAGATGTTTTGAAGACGTTTTCTTTGGTGAACAAATTTCTGTTTCCAAAGGGACTTTTTATTTTTGATTTCAATACGTCCTACAAATACAGAGAAGTAATCGGTGATACGGTGATTGCTGAGAACAGAGAGAATTGTTCATTTATCTGGGAGAATTACTATGATGAGGATGAAGGGATAAATGAATATGATTTGACAATATTTGTTAAAGATGATGAAGATGATATTTATTACAAAAATTGTGAAACACATTTTCAAAAGGGATATACCGCGGAGGAAATATGTAATTTTCTGACTCGGACAAATTTTGAAATAATTAAAGCAATTGATTCGGATAATGGACAGGAAGTCTGTGCAAGTACAGAACGGGTTTTTGTTGTGGCGAGAAAATTCTGAATCGGAAATTTATTTGTAACTATTCAGAGCCATGCAAAACTGCACAAAATATTTTGCTTGCAAAGAATATTATGAGCAGTTTTATATGGCGAAGTAACAACATGAGCAAAAGACAAGCCTTGAAAAGGCGATTTTGCGAATGGTGTTCTGAATAGTT
>JAZLIP010000083.1:0-7953 GCA_045617445.1 Lachnospiraceae bacterium
TGGGGCGTTTCTGCTATTGAAAAATCCAAATCTGATTTGGGGCATTGCTTATCTTTTAAATAAGTCAAATAATTTTGATTTAATTTTGAAAGTAACCTGAGTTGTTCCACCATAGTTTCCGATACCTTTAACAGTCACAGAGGCAGTGCCTTTGTTTATGTTGTCTTTGTAAGTTTCTTTAACAATCACATAGTCGGTATTCGGAATAAGTGTAGTTTCCCCCATTTTGAGTGTAATTTCATTTTCAGTAAGTGTAATCGGTTTTCCTGTATAGGTTTTTGATGCGACGTCAATTTTGGCGGTTGCAATATTTGCCGATACAACTCTGTAAGATGAAACTACGGAATCCGTGTATTTGTTTATACCATTAATTCTGACATAAACAGTTGTGCCTGCCGGAAGCGTTTTAACATTTCCGATGTTTTCGCTACAATCTGCCGTACGGAAGTATTCAACGTTCGTTTCGTAATCTTTTCCGACTGCAAGAACTTTGCCGTTTGAATCCGTAACAACGATAGGTGTAATCTTTTGACCGTTTATTTTTACAGGGGTTGTATTTTGTTTCCATGCATATTCATGGGAGTCGTATACAATATCGCTGACAGACACATTTGTATTTGCAATGCTTTGAGGATTGATAGTGTAGTCAACGGTTAAGTTGCCTTTGAAGTTGCCTTTGAATGTAATCTTCATCTGAGGACACTTAGGTGAACCGGCTTCGGCTACCTTATCTGTATTCGAATATTTGATTGTATAGTATTTACTGTCAACAGTCACACCGTTAAAGGTAATTGACGGAATAGGTTTGGAACCGCCTTTTTCGTATTCAACGGCAATTGGTTTGCTGTTATTGATTTTGAGAAGATTATCTGAGAATAATCTTACATCATAAGGTGTAATTTTATAGGTGTAGGTCGCTTTTCCTGTGTAACCG
This sequence comes from Lachnospiraceae bacterium, assembly GCA_045617445.1. Classification (GTDB taxonomy): domain Bacteria; phylum Bacillota; class Clostridia; order Lachnospirales; family Lachnospiraceae; genus UBA2868. The sequence continues at coordinate 935 of JAZLIP010000083.1, forward strand.
TTAATGCCGATAATTGATACTTTGGCTGTGCCTGCCATTATCGGATTTGAGTAAACAACTTCGTAATCAACATCCTTTGTAAGAATTTTGTTCCCGAGTTTTACCATGAAGTTTGGATTATATACACTACCGTTGTAATTCCTTGAAGCAATTTTACTAACGGGTTTTGCACTCTTAATACTTGTTCCGACGATTTTAAAAGTCACCGTCTTGCTACCTGTAAATTCAGTAGAAGGTTTAGCGGTAATGGTAATTTGTGCAGTTCCGGGAAGAAGGTTGTTTTCGTATTCAATGTCAAAATTATCTGTAGCCAAAGCCTGCCCTTTGTAGGAAAGTTTAAGCGCAGGCTTAATTTCTTCGCCCGTATATTTTGCATTTGGAATTTTGGCTACGGTAATACTTCCGGTAAAGAATTTCTTTGAAACAATGACTTCAATTTCTTTACTGCCCCGGTATGTACCTATACCTACAATGTTTATTTTGTGAATACCTTCATCATGTACCGTTTCTATAGACTCATTTGTATCTGCTGAAACAAGCATATAATCTTTGTTTAATTTAAGCGTTTTAGTGCCAAGTTTTACAATAGGTTTCAACTTGATATCATTCCCTGTGTAGTTTAATTCGTTTCCGGTTACTGTTACTTTATCGATACTCATTGGAACAATTGTGAAATTTTCGATAATAGTACCGTTGTAGTTTCCTTTACCGGTGATAATTACTGTAGGTGCCTTTTCGGAAGATTTATCAGCAATATTCTTGTTGTTAATATACTTAATAGTATAATCTCTTTTGTTTTCAAGAAGTTTGGTGCCGTCATAAACCTTGACAGCAGGTTTTATAGCTTTTCCTGTGTATTCCTGATTAGGTATGGCAACACAGAACATGTTGTTTGCTGTAATAACGGTCGGTTCGTAAGGAATGTTTTCATTTGAGTTTCTTTCAACCACGTAGGCACACATTGTGCTTGGCTGCATTTCTTTTGTGTAATTGAATCCAAAGGAAACAATTGCGTCGCCTGCTTTTATATTTTTTTCTGCAGCATATGCAACATCGATAATTCCCGGTTCTGTGGAATTGGCAGCACAGAATGGTGTATTGCCGACAACGCCCTCGAAACGAAGAACGTCAGTATCGTAAGTTAGTTTAAGCATTCCGTTTGTAACATCTTCGTCTTCTGATAGAGTGACAAGTACATCATATTTGGAAGATGCTCCCTTGTTTGCGGGCTTGATTGCCAAATCATCATAGGTACCGCTTATTGCATTTAAGGAACCGGTAGACAAATTCATGGAAGAATCATCTTCACTTAAATTTATGATTGAATCATTTTCCTGCAAGTCTACAGATGAAGCATTTTTCTGTGGTTTTACATCCAAATTGCTTGTACCTAAGTTTTTGGATGTAACAGCTTCCAATATGCCTGTACACTTCATTTCCTGAGCATTTGTGGAGCATGACAAATCAATGCTTTCTGTATGTTTAGCTGATGCAGTCGCATTAAATGTTTCTATTTTGTCATATTCTGAGAGTAAGGAACATGTATATCCGGCATCAACAGAACCAAGCTTAAATACCGGGTTATCAAGCTCTGCATTAGAATCAATCCAGTATAAAGTGCCGGAATCACCTTCGGTAACAAAGAAACCTTCAGTTTGGGTAACGTTATCATAATAATATGACATTGATGCATTTTGCAGTGTGAGTCCGGGAATTTGTATGTTTTCTTTATATGCATACATGTTGGCAAAGATGCTGTTGCCAATGTAATATATAAAATAATACTCCATCACGCCATCGGTATCAAGTGTCATATATAGGTGGCCTTTAGTAGCATCTATAGTCATTTCTCCAATGTATGCAATTGCACATAAATTAAATAGTCCCTCAAACCATCTAATATTATCTGTGTCATTCGGATTAAATAAATATAAATTACCATTTTCGGCCGGATAGATAATGCCACCGTGATTGTTGTCAACATTTGTAGGAAGATTTGCTATATCAAGTGGGGCATATTCAGCATCGCGATATTGAAAAATTATTTTATTATCATCATCATTAACGAGCATTGTATCATTATACAAACCATATTTTATTCCGCATCCCATTCCGCCTGCGGTATATCCATTCACTGCGGATTTGGAATCTTTTATATTCAAATCTCCGTCAAAATCAATGGACAAATATTTGCCGGTATCAGAATCGATTGAACAATGCATTACTGTAGAAATATTTGGGACTGCCAAAACATGTACGGTACATTTAGCGCTTATTGCAGGTAAACTTATGGAAGTTGCTGTAATGGTAGTTTCACCTTCAGAAATTCCTTTGACAATTCCGTTTTCAACCGTGGCAATTGATTCATCCGCTGATTCCCAGGTTACATCTTTATCTATAAGTGTCCATGGATAAACAGTGGGGGTAAGTGTCGCTGTTTGTGTGGCGATGAGGTTTAATGTTTCATTATCCAACTCAATACCTGAAGGAATGGTAGTACTTCCCGGAGGCGTAACTATGAAGAGTGCACTGACATTAACATAAAGTTTTGAATTGGCGGTTTCACTTTGGGCAGCAAGTCTTGCTTCTCCGGTAGTAGGATTGATTTCATATAAACAGTTAGAAGAAGAATCATTATTATCGTATGAAGCGGCAAAGTACAGCCTGTTGCTTACATGATCCCATGCCATCGAACCGTATGCGTTGTTACAAACTGAAGAAATTCCCATATTAAATAAGTCACCATTACTAAGATTACAAAGATAAAAACATCCTGTTGAATCTTTGATTGCGATATACGTGTTACCGTCATTGTCTATGGCCATTGCATTTACATTTGCAATTGCTGAACCAAAGCTTATGGAATCTGTATACATTGTTGCACCGCTTATTTCATCAATGGTATATATTTGGTTATCGGAAGTAAGGGCATATAATGTGTTGTGTACGTAGTTATATGCCATATCTATGATGTCTAAATTTGTGCTCGCTACTTTTTGAATTTCGTCAAGACTATCTATTTTGGCTGTATAAATAGCTCCGTCGGTTGCCATATATACAAGACCGTTGTGATATTCGGCAGCTTTCACGGTAATTTTGGAAGATGCTTCGTAGTCGAAACCGGTTCCTGTTTGATTTTCGCAATCGTAGTTTAGACTATCGATTGTTATTTCATTCCAGGCATTTGCTTTGGTTCGTGTACCGGATGCGGAAAATGCAAACATTTTTCCTGTGTAATCCGTCTGCGGTTTGTCGTATTCAATTGTATAGGTAGACTCGTTTCCGGCATAGTCAGCGACAATTACATAAACATCACCGTTGATTTTTAATTTATCGAAGTCAATAGAAGTTGTTGACAATTCGCCTTTTTCTTCCTGCGCGGGAGTTACGGAGTAAAGAAAATCTCCATTACCATCGGTTACTGCTAAAAGTGCAATATAGTTGTTGTCGCTTGCTTTAATATCAATTAAACCGGTTAACAGATTCTTGTTGATTTCATTTACTCTTGGTGCGGTATTATCAATGCGCAAATTATATTTTATTGATGCGCCGTCACCAAGAACATCATTCTCAATAAGCTTTTTGAACGTAGTTTCATCAATATCATTGGCAGCAGGGTCTGCATAGTACTCGGGAATAGCATATAATCCGAGTGTTATATCCTGTTCGTCTTCAATTCCCATATCATTTAAGGTTTTATTGATAGGGAATGATACGGGTTCGGAATTCTTCCAGTACGAAGTGTTGTCATAATAGAAGGCAGCAGATTGTTTCGTAGTAAAGTCACCTTTATAAAGAATCTTTCCGTCGGTATTTGTAATTGCCGGAACAACAAGAGCGGCATTACGAATGAATGATGCGGTAAAATCATATAAAAGGGTGTCGGAATTTATCGCCAAACGTTCTTCTTTTGGAAATTCCTTGTTATCGTACGGATTAGACATATACCATCTTGACTTTGCGTCTTTTTGATACTTAACGGTTAATCCGTTTGTGTAGTCGTTTCCAAGGTAGGAACTTTTTGTTTTGGTATCATAGAGTGTATCCCAGACGGAGTTCTTGTCAAACATTGATGCATCGGTCCATGAACCGTAGAAACCGAGTATCGGAACCGAGTAATCAACATCGTTTGGGGCGCCTTCGTAATTGACTTTCGAATTAACGAAGGTGTAACCTTCGATATATGCTCCGTTTATGTAGTTGCTGTCAAGATATTCTTTGCAATCCGAAGTAAGCTCTGCGTTTACACAAACTTTTACTGTGGAGTCGGGAGCAACTTTGAAATATTCTGTTGAAAATGTCTGAAGAAGAAGGTAAGCATCATAAGAGGTTATGTTACCGTCTTTGTCCATGTCTGCTTCAGGAGAGATTTTGGTGGATTTTCCTACGGCATAGTCAAGAATTGCCTGAACATCATCATAATCACTGATTCCGTCAAGGTTTACATCAATATTCTCACGTGAAGAAACGTTGTAAGTTTTGTTGTTTACGGTATAGGTGGTCTTAAAGTATAAATCGGTAGTAACTGTATCTAAGTAGGATATACCATCTTCCGTAAAAATGTCCTGTGTGTTTAATACAGTATTAAGCTGATATTCGGTTTCTTCATCAGAGAAATTGTGAATGTAGAAGCACCAATTGTAGTTACCGGTTCTTTCGGAATCATCACCAAGTTCTGCCTTGACTTTGCCGTCATCATAGGAAAAAGTACTGTTCTTATCCATTGATATACAGCTTTTTGCACTGATTGCGTTTCCAAGGTTTGCAAGTCCCGAACCTTGAAGAATAACGGGATAGAGACTTGTTGTTTTATCTTCATGCTCCTCAAGCATAGGAACGGAGGTTGACATGAGCAGTGAATTAGTGAGCTGTCGTGTACTTAGACCCGTTTTCTCGGACAGGTTGTTCTCTGCAATGTATTGAGAAAGAACAGCAGCCATACCTGCAATTTGCGGTGAAGCCATAGACGTTCCTGACATAAGTTCGTATGCGTTTCCTGTTTCTACAGAACCATCTACAGAATATATTAATCCGCCGGGAGCGCTAATTTCGGGTTTCAAAGTAAGATTACCGGGAACTCCCCATGCGCTGAAGGAACTTATACACGGGTGTTTTATATCATAGATATCGGTTGATACGGAATATGAAAAGTTAATGGTTCCGGTATAGCAATCTCCGTCGGTAGCTGCCTGGGACATTATAAGTGCACCGTCGTTTTGGGAGATTGATACGCATGGTATTGTTGAAGTTGCGTCAGAAAGTTCCATACGTATAATACCGCTTGGCGCATTATCAATGATGACGCAGGCAAGTGCGCCGACAGAGGCTGCGGCATCCATTTTTTTAAAGAATTTGCTGGTGCCTCTTTTGACAAACAGAATTTTTCCTTTTATTTTTGAAGCATATTTTTCAAGAAGATTCGTGCCGTCTGCATCAACGGCAACGCTGTCAAGCAGAATGTAATCATGGGTTCCGTAAAGCGTGCTGATTGGAGTATTTTTGCCCTTTGTTTCCATGAAGTGAACATTAAGGGTGTCATCAACAGTAAAGTAAGCGCTTGTATTACCGACATTATCTACAGATGCTACAGCAAGAGAATTTCGATAAGAAGCGGGCGATCCAACTGTATCCATGTTTATATCTTCTGCGTAGTTGCAGGGATTAGGCATGTTCTTTGGGCTTGAATACCAGTAACTGTTATTGCCTGCCGATATAGTAACGACGACACCGCTCTCTTTGATTGAGTTTAATATATCTTCATAGATTCCTGCAGAAGATGAGCCGGCATTACCGGAAGTAAGAGATAGGTTCACCGAATCACAGTCAAGAATTATTGCATCTTCAATGGCAGCCATATAATCGGAATCATAGGCACCGGTGTTGGTAAATACATGCATTACAACAAGCTGAGCATCAGGTGCTACACCTTGCATATGTACTTCATCGAGAGCTGATTTGTAAGTACCATCCGCAGGTACATATCTGTTTGCAAGTGCAATTCCGGCAACGTGAGAACCATGTTCTGAACTGGTGCCGTGAGTGATTTCATGGTTTTCCTTTGCGTAATTGTAAGCAAAAGGAATTTTATCGCTGACATAGGCTTTGCTTGCATCAAGGTTTTCTGCATTAAGCTGACTTTGCACACGAGATATATCATCAGCAGTCATAACATCGATAGATTCTTTATATTTCTCAAGATTCATGCCCTTTTCTTTGGCATTTTCGCTCAAGGCATAGTTATAAGCACCGGCGTCAAAAGAAATATGATCCGGGGCAATTCCTGTATCAATAATTGCGATTTTTGAACCGGCACCGTAGTATCCGAGTGCCCATGCCTGCGAAGAACCGATCATTGATGACGAAGTTATTATTTGAGGCGTTGCCGGTTCACTTGTTGAGATTGTGTCACTTAATGTATATTTGTTTTCGATGACAACATCCTTTACACCACTGATTTGTTTTATTTCTTCAATTTGTCCGTATTCAACATTTGCGGAAATAATATTTGCGGCGAGTGTTAAATTACGTTTGATATCAAGTGGAGTACCGATTGATTTCTCAATCTTTGAGGCAATTCTGGTCTGACTCGTTTTCAATGTGTTACGATATGTCATGGCAGAATTGTTAAGTGAGACATCCTTCATTGAAAAACCGGCATTAATTGTAGGAGTTCCCTCAAGAACAATTGAAACTCTTACGGTATCCGAATCATCATAAGGACTCGATTCATGCTTTGCAGGTTCATAAACCTCATTACCTGCCTTTGGCAAATCGATATTTTCCGTTTTTGAAAATTCAATGGATTCAAATTGATTATCATTTCCCAAAGAGCGATCGTTGAAATTATAAGCATAAACAGGTGTTGTATCCGAAGTTAAGAGTGCGAATGCAAGAGTAAATGCCAAAAGACGTGCAAAAAAATGTTTCTTCATGATGGAATTATCCTCCTCTGTATTAAGCATGTAAGTAACTATTCAGAACACCATTCGCAAAATCGCCTTTTCAAGGCTTTTCTTTTG
>JAZLIP010000084.1:0-3608 GCA_045617445.1 Lachnospiraceae bacterium
ATCTGTTCCGTAGTTCCGATAAAAAGAATTCCATCATTTACAAGTGAATCGTTAAATTTATGATAAATCTCATCTTTTGCTTCATCAGTAAAATATATCAACACATTTCTACACACAATAAAATGACATTTATCCGGATAAGTATCCTTAAGCAAATTATGCTCTCTAAATTCTACCCGTGACTTGATTTCATTGGAAATCTGATAGGAATTACCTATCTTGGTAAAATATTTCTGTTTCAAATCCGCAGGTACGGAAACAATACTCTTCTCGGCATATAAACCTGTCTTAGCCTGAGCTATCACCTGCTTATCTAAATCAGTGGCAATTATTTTAATCTGATTAAGAGGAATATGCCTCGACAATGCCATAACAAGTGAATAAGGTTCATCACCTGTTGAACAGGCAGCGCTCCATACCTTAAGATTCTTGCCGAATTTAGAAATCATTTCGGGAATAAATGTCTTATCCATCAATTCCCATTGTTCGGGATTTCTGTAAAATTCCGAAACATTTATAGTCAGATAATTAATGAACTCATCAAACAATGCCTTATCTGTTCTAAGCTTAGCAACAAAAGCTTCATATCCGGCGATGCTATGCTTAGTGATAAGCGTATCAATTCGCCTGCGCATCTGTTTTTCCTTGTACGCAGTCAAGTCAATACCTGTCATTTTCAGTATCGCAGCTTCAAAAGTTTCATAATCATAAGCCATAGATATTATTCCTCTTCTTTTGATTTTTCGATTTCTGCCTCAATATCTACTGAAACCACTTCGTCATTACCGGCATCTTCAGCCACTGCACTTTCTTCAGCCTTCGCCGTTTCAAGCATTGCCTTGATACTCAAACTAATCTTCTTATCTTCCGGCTTGAAATCAACAATCTTAGCTGTAACTTCATCACCAACCTTATATACATCTGTAGGTTTGTCTACATGATCCCTTGAAATCTGTGAAACATGAAGAAGAGCATCAATACCCGGCTCAAGTTCAACAAAAGCACCAAAATCTGTCATTCTTGCAATCTTACCGGTAACTATTGTACCAATAGCAAATTTATTTTCAGAATCAATCCAAGGATTGTTATCCGCAAACTTAAGAGAAAGCGCAATCTTGTTTTCCTGAATATCCTTAACAAGAACTTTCAATTCCTGACCCGGTTTAAATACCTTCTTAGGGTTTTCCACACGTCCCCATGAAATTTCCGAGATATGAAGAAGACCGTCGGCTCCTCCTAAATCAACGAATACACCGAAATCAGTTACATTCTTAACAATACCGTCAAGCATATCGCCAACACTGATTCTTGAAAGCAATTCCTTCTGAAGTTTCTCATGTTCAGCCATAAGAAGCTGTCTTCTATCACCTATAACACGTCTTCTTCTTGGATTAAATTCCGTAATTACAAAATCAATTTCCTGTCCCAAATATTTTGTTAAATCTTTCTCGTATGAATCAGAAACAAGGCTTGCAGGAATAAATACTCTTGATTCTTCAACCACGACACTAAGTCCACCATCAAGTACCTGAGCAACAGTTGCGGTAAGTACTTCTTTATTGTTAAATGCTTCCTCAAGTTTCTTGTTACCCTTATCCTGAGCAAGTCTCTTGTAAGTAAGAATTACCTGTCCGTCACCATCATTAACCTTAAGTACTTTAACTTCCATCTTGTCGCCAACCTTAACGCAGGTAGTCAAATCAATGTTTGGTGTATTTGAATACTCATTTCTGGTAAGAATACCATCTGACTTATAACCTATGTTCAAGATTATCTCGTCGGGTTTCACGTCAATGACTGTACCTTCAACTACCTCTCCGTTATGTATTGTTTTAAATGATTCTTCTAACATTTGTTCAAAAGTTAATTCTGACATAATTTTGAACCTCCTGAATAATTTTTTTTGGGGTCGATGCCCCTGCAGTAATGCCAACACTTTTAATGGATTCGGTTGAATCAAATACTAAGTCATCAAGTGTCTGTATGTATTGTGTATTCTTACATACACCTCTACATATCTCGTAAAGTTTCTGCGTATTGGAGCTTCCTGCACCTCCGATAACAATCATCGCATCAACTTTTAATGCTATCTCATATGCTTCTTTCTGCCGTTCCGAAGTAGCATTGCATATTGTATTGACAACACTAACATAATAACCTTTTTTTTGAAAAATTTCAACTAATTCTTGAAATTTGTTGTGGTTAAAGGTCGTTTGCGAAACGATACATATTTTTCGTTCGTCACAAAATGTGATTTTTTCTGCTTCCTGCTCATTTTCAACAACATAAACATCACCGTTCGCCCAACCGACAATCCCCTGAACTTCAGGATGATTTCTGTTCCCGATTACCACAATATGACTGTCGGACATACTTTCCTTCTCAACAATTTTGTGTATTTTCTTAACAAATGGACAAGTCGCATCAACCAATGTAAGACCTTTGTTCTCAATCAGTTCATAAATTGCCTTTTCAACTCCATGGGAGCGTATCACAACCGTTCCTTCGGTAATTTTCGTTAATTCTTCATACGAATTAATAACTTCGACACCTTTTTTTGTCAAATCGTCAACAACCTGTTCATTATGAATTATCGGCCCGTATGTATAAATTTTGCCTGTTTTCTCAACCTGATCATAAACGGCATCCACAGCGCGCCGTACTCCAAAGCAGAACCCGGCACTCTTTGCAAGAATTACTTCCACCTTCACACCATCCTCATTATCTTAAAGACTTAATCAGTTACCGGTCAGTGACCGAACAGTAACCTTAATCTTAGCAGCAACCTCATCAATCGTCATTTCCGAAGAATCAATAAGTATCGCATCTTCTGCCTTTTTGAGCGGCGAAATTTCACGAGTCATATCCCTGTTATCACGTTCAATAATATCTGCTTCGATTTTATCAAAATCAGCTTCTTCGCCCTTTGCCATGAGTTCATCATAACGTCTCTTAGCTCGTACGACCGAGCTTGCGGTAAGATATATTTTCAATTCAGCATTCGGCAATACGCATGTTCCTATATCGCGGCCGTCCATTACAACATCATTTGAAGCGGCCAACTTTTTTTGCAAATCAACAAGTTTCTCTCGCACTTTTCTATTAACAGAACTTGCCGAAGCCATATTACCCACTTCCTCCGTGCGAATTAATCCGTTCACATTCTCACCATTCAAAATCACGCACTGAACACCATCCACAAATTCAATAGAAATATCTGCGTTAATACATGCAGCTTCTATTTTCCCGGTATCATCAGCCGCAATATTATTTCGTATAAGATACAAAGCCATAGCCCTATACATTGCGCCGGTATCAACATAAATATACCCCAAATCCGCAGCAAGTTTTTTGGCAATTGTACTTTTACCTGCACCAGCAGGTCCATCTATTGCAATATTCACTCAACATTCCTCCTTCAATATTTCTGCTATCCGTTTAACCGCTCAAGTTATACAGCTCTGCCCTGCCAGGCGTCCCGTGGACCATGCAATTTGCAGATTAAATCCACCGGTAAATGCATCAACATCTATCATCTCGCCTGCAAAAAACAGCCCTGAAATTCGTTTACTTTCCATTGTTGATGGATTAATCTCCGAAACTTTTAT
>JAZLIP010000085.1:0-6971 GCA_045617445.1 Lachnospiraceae bacterium
CAATAAGATTCAGCTCATCAACGTAATATGATGCTTTCACGAATACCGTAGATTCCGGTATAAGATGAAGGGGCATATAAACGTAATTTTCACCTTGAACAGGTGCCTCGAATATCTTATTCTTACCCATAAACTTACGGCGCAAAGTCATTACCTGATAGTAATGTTTAATATAAGGCAAACTCGGTGCGTAAAGAATACGATTGGTTCGTTTCAGCTTCAGATTTTTGTTTCGTATATCCATATTGAAGAAGTAATGAAACTTACCGCGCATTACTCGAAGAATCCACAGAATACTGTCTTTCTCATACTGACTTGTAACCGTACCGGCAAATTCCTTATTCATAATGGTAGCTTTGCTTCTGTATTCCTTGATATATTCATATTCTTCACTTAACTTTTCTGCCGGAAGTTTCAAATTATCCTCATAGGTTTTCCTTACATATTCATCAATCCCTATTGTATTCTGAAAGGTCGGATATTTGTAGTAGCCGAATTTGGAATACTCAACCGTAATATAAGGTATTTTCTTTCGATATGCCACCTCATTAACAATTGTTCGCTGTAGCTCGGCATTATCAAAATCAAGAATCATATCCGGTTTAAACTCGTCAAAAATAGATAGAATCTTCTTATAATTAAGTTCAAGCCAGAGCATATTTTCATCAAAATCGGTTACTGACCAGTAATATCTGAAATGATAATGTCTTGTATTTTCCTGTGAACACATCAATTGCATATTAAGATTCTTAAAATGAGAATACTCTTCTTCAATCATTTCAAGATATTTCATATCGGCAACAGGAGCATTCCCGCCCTTACGTTTATCCGGCTGATATATTTTATTACGAAGCTGTACCTGACCAAGCTTCCTGTAACCGGCAGCCCTAAGTCTCTTCGTATACTCATCGCATATGTCCCGCACATCGTACAGTTTAATTCCTCGGAGTTCTTCCTTGAATCTGTAATATGTATTAACGTTGTAGTAACACTTATTGTAACTGCATTCGGTAGACATAATAAAAAAAGCTGCAACTTCATTGTCGTCCTTCAATCTCTCCGCAAGAAACCAAAGCGGTTGCGAATACGTTTCGCGACATACAAATAAAATACGTTTATTTTTAAATTCCTTAATATCCAAATTATCCTTCATTCTTTACACCTTGTACAGCAAATGTAGCATTCCAGTCATTACCGGCATTAAAAGCCACGTGATTCTTGAGAAATTTGCTGCGCCTTGTCAAAGTTACATATTTAAAAAGCTTAGGACTTATACTACACATCATAATCTTTACCTTAAGGCTTTCAGGAACTCTGGAATTGCCATACACACGCGATGCATTTTTTCTGACATAAGAAAGATATTCCTTATCATGCGACTTGGAAAAAACACCATATAAGAAACTATTCTGAATAACACTCAGATTCTCATTTACAAGAAAGAAATCCACCGCCGGTTTGATTTCCGGATACAATTTAAGCATTCCCTCACAAATTTCGTAATCAGCTTTAAGAGACATAATTAAATTATTTTCAATCCTTGATCCGCTATCCTCACTAACTCTGAAGTAGTACTTGGAAGCCGAATTATATACAATACGCTCTGCACGTGAAAGAATATTAAATGCCATCTGACGATCTTCCACAAGCTTTCCGTCCGGAAATCTTACACCCTTAAACAAATCGGCTTTGTAAAGCTTATCCCAAAGATGCAGAAAAAAACCTTCCTGATAAAGAATAATTTCAAATGCTTCCTTTGGTGACAATACAAGCTCCTTATTTTCATTCATACCGTCCGTACAGTTTGTATACAAATAGTATTTGCCGACAACCGACACATCCGCCTGATTTTTCTTCGCAGCACAAATCATGGTTTCAAACATATCTGCTTCAATATAGTCATCGCCGTCCACAAATGCAATATAATCACCTGTAACAGCATCAAGTCCCCGGTTTCTCGCGTCAGCAGTACCTTTGGGTTCGGCCTTAATAACTTTGATACGTGCATCTTTGTCAGCAAGTTCGTCGGCAATTTCTTCGCATTTAATATCTCCTTTTCCAACCACACATATAATCTCGAGGTTATCATAGGTTTGATGCATTACACTCTCAATACACTGTCGCAAATATTTCTCTACTTTATATATGATGATAATCACACTGATTTTACTCATGAAATCAAATTTACCCCTTTAATACCTTGTGAATTGCTTCAAGATATTCATACTTTCTGTACTCATCCGGTTCAACAACCGCACCCTCGCCCCATTCATTCCAGGCGTTTACGAATACAAAGTCCGTTTTATGTCCCATTTTTTTCTTTTTAAGAGCAGCAAGCGCATCTGCGAATTTGTCAGGATTTGTCCCCCGATATACAAGACCCTTGTAATCTCTTCTTGGTGTATTGTCCCAATCCGGCATTATGCCCGGAAATTCATTTTCAGCATATTCCCTCGATACAATGCCTTTAAGAATATCATCACCCTTAATGCTCCGCTCAAGCATTTTATTTCGCCGAAACCTGTTTAGAAAGGTTTTAAATGCCACACCGACATTATACTTAAGTTTACTGCACCTTGAAAAATCATGTTTTAAAGTATATCCCGGTTCAAAATAGTAATATCCGTCAATCAACTCACTACGGGTATCCATGACACCCGCCGTTTTCCCGGAAACAACATATATCCCGTCAAAGCCGTTTTCTCTTGCACGTCTGTTAAAGCAGTCAAGCATTTCATCAAGGCACTCAATATCAAAGCTCCGATAAATCTGAAGCAAAGGTTTGTTATCTATTTTAATGTATCTGTCATCGTTAAAGAATTTAAGCAAGTAATCAAAGTGGTTACACCAGTCTGCTTCATTTCCGTATTCCTGCTTCATCAGAATCTGTTCGCTAAGTCCGTACCATGTTCTCGTAAAGCTCTCGTTTGCCCAGCAAATGCAGTAATTAATATCAATATCCCTATTCTCCAACAGAATTTCCATTGGTTTTTCCATTAATTGTTTTCCGTTAAACCAGTATTGATATATCGAGAATCCGTATATTCCATATTTCCTTGCAAGCTCAGCCTGCCATCGCAATGTAGCAGCGCCTTCATTTACGAGATCGTAATAATGACCATTAACCGGGACTTTAGGTTGGACATGTCCTTTGAATAAAGACCTTGCACGTTTCACAGCCGTCCACTCAGTATATCCCTTCCCCCACCATTCATCATTCTCGGGAAAAGTATGAAATTGCGGAAGATACATACACATTACTTTCATCTATTTACCCATTCCAACTTCCTTAACAATATCAATAACCTTCTGCCAACTCTTAGTGGCGTTCATGCTCTTATTTATATAATCTGTTTCGTTTTGAGAGTCAGCAGTCATTTCGCATTTTCTAATCCCACCATTGACTGTCGCTTCCATAAGTTCTGCCAGTTCCACAGCATCAAAGGGATTGAAATAATATGCGTTTGCATAATCTTTAAGAACTTCCCTTGAAAACGGGCAGTCCGAAGCAAGTACAAGCCCTCCTACCGCTCGTGCTTCAGCCGGTGGATAACCAAAAGTCTCAATATAAGAAGGAAAAATCAGCACTCCGTATTTATATTTTTCAAAGACTTCCGCTCTTGTTACCTTGCCCAAATATTTAACCTGCGGGAGATTTCCCCGTTCAAGATAGGAGACTTCCTCCCCGGTAACGGTAAAGGAAACCGTAAAATCGGTAATTCCCTTCCCTACCAGAATCTCACATGCCTTCAAAATACATTCATGATTCTTATAAAGAATAGGACCGGCAGGAAAGAAGAATTCATTTAATCCTTTTGCGTCTGCCGTAGTATAATTTCCTTCATTAACTACAGAAATTGATGAAGGAGGAACATCTATTTGAGGCATTACCTTCACAATTTTTGACGGTAGAATCCCCGTTTTCTTAATTACAGCTTCACGCATCCATTCAGTCTGTACGATAACCCGGTCAGCTTTTCTAACCGAACCGTCAATCAATCTCGAAATAAATTTCTGATATATTGCGTATTCCCGTTCCTTGCTTTTAAGCAAAGAGAAACGCTTTGTCTTCTGATATCCCAAAGGCTGATGAACATAAAGCACCTGCCTGCCTTTATACCCACAAGGCATTGTATTTTGAAGTGACAACACAACATCAGGTTTAAGTTCCTCAAGGAATTTAGCACCGTTTAGTATTTCAAACTTAAGACGATTAATCCAACCGGCCTTAACATCTTTTCTCAGAATAATTCTTACATTATCTTTATTCTGCAGCAAATCATCACCGAGAATAAATATCCATTCATTCTCCTTGTCATTTTCAAGTACACAATTGTAGAAATCATTTAATACAGAAAGTGCACCTGTCTTACTTGCCGCAATATCATTTACAACAATTCGCATTTTCTCACCATTCAAGACAAATTCATCAAAGCTTAATTCGTCAATCATTAATGTTCAGTCCATGACCGGCAACAGCCCAAAATGCATGTTAAATTACCTTCGGTAATGCATTTTGCTATCGAATCACATACTGCGGAAATTATAAGCATCTCACATCAAGATAGTATGTGTCCGGATTATCCGGGTCAAAAGCTTCATTCGCCCACATAACCGTCACCATCTCTTCATCACCTTCATTTGTGATACTGTGAGTATATCCGGTCGGAATATCAACAACAACAAGCTCATCCCCCGATACATGATAATCAATAATATCAGCCGTTCCTACCTTTCGGAAACTAATTAACCCGTTACCCTTAACGACAAGGAATTTCTCATTCTTACTATGATGCCAATGATTTCCCTTCGTAATACCGGGTTTTGAAATATTAACAGAAACCTGTCCATTTCCTTCGCTCTTAAGAAACTCCGTAAAAGAACCTCTGTCATCCTTATGCATTTCAAGCTTGTAAGCGAAATCATTTACATCAAGATAACTCAAATAGGTACTGTACAGTTTTTTGGTCAGTTCATCACCCATATCCGGAACAAACAGTTTCTCGCGATTTTCCTTAAATGAGGAAATAATCTCTGCAATCCTTCCGAGAGTCGCTGTATGAACTGTCGGAACCGCCGCATATTTTCCAAGGAAATTAGCTCTTCCGTTAAGTGCTCTTATGAACTCAGCAACAACATCATCAATATAAACAAGTTTCATTACAACACTTGCATCATTGATTTTAATAGGAAGTCCTTTAGCAATATTATTACAAAAAGTTGCCACCGCACTATTGTAGTTTGGTCGGCACCACTTTCCGAAAACATTCGGCAATCTGTATACTATGACCTTACTTCCTGTTCGTTCACTGTAAGAAAACATTAATTCCTCTCCTGCTTTCTTACTTTTTCCGTAAGGATTATCAAGCTCTGCCTGTATGGAAGAGGTAATCAGCACAGGTGATAAATTACCGTATTTTTCAAGTTTTCCGAGAAGTATATCAGTAAAACCGAAATTCCCTTCCATAAATTCATCTTCATTCTGCGGTCTGTTCACTCCCGCAAGATGAAATACAAAATCAGCTTTTTTCGCATATTCATCAAGTAATTCTTCCGGAGTATCAATATCGTACTCCATTACTTCACCAATCTTTTGATTCCTAAGCTCGGCAACAAGATTCGAACCTACGAATCCTTTTGCCCCTGTGACAAGTATATTCATTTTCCGTTACCCATCTTTTCTTCTTTATATGCAGCAATTTCATCCCTGATATATTTAAGACTCAGAAGTTTTTCCTTTACCTGCGCAACATTAAGTATCTCTGTATTATTTGAATTAAATTCCGTAAGTTTGGTTCGTTTCGAATCCCCTTCCACAAAATATTTATCGTAATTCAAATCACGCTGATCGGCAGGTACACGGAAGAAATTTCCCATATCGATTGCTCTTGCACACTCCTCATTTGTAAGAAGGGTCTCATACATTTTCTCACCATGTCGGATTCCGATAACTTTAATTTCATTATCAGCTTCAAACAATTCTTTAACAGCAGTCGCAAGCACTTCAATTGTACAGGCCGGTGCTTTCTGTACCATAATGTCACCGGCTTCCGCATTTTCAAATGCAAAAATCACAAGCTCAACAGCTTCTTCAAGACTCATTATAAATCGTGTCATAGTAGGTTCCGTAACCGTAAGCGGTTTATTCTCTTTAATTTGTTCAATAAACAATGGAATAACCGAACCTCTTGAGCACATAACATTTCCATACCTTGTTCCGCAAATAAGTGTCTTGTCCGAATCAATCGTTCTTGATTTAGCAACAAAAACCTTCTCCATCATTGCCTTGGAAGTTCCCATTGCGTTAACCGGATAAGCTGCCTTATCGGTAGAGAGACATATAACCTTTTTAACGCCTGCTTCAATAGCGGCGGTAAGCACATTATCAGTACCTAAAACATTTGTCCTTACAGCTTCCATCGGAAAGAATTCACAGGATGGTACCTGTTTAAGTGCCGCAGCATGAAAAATATAATCAACACCATTCATGGCATCTCTTACACTTTGAATATCTCGCACATTTCCTATATAATACTTGATTTTGGAATTGTTGTAAAAATGACGCATATCATCCTGTTTCTTCTCATCACGCGAGAATATACGAATCTCCTTAATATCTGTCTCCAAAAATCTATTCAGCACAGCATTTCCAAAAGACCCTGTACCACCTGTAATCAATAAAGTTTTTCCTTCAAACATCACTTACTCCTCATAATTTGTTACTGTTCAGTTCCTGACCGGAAACAAGCTAATTTACTTTTTATGTCTAAACACAGTCAATGCAGCCTCAAGAATCTTAACAGATTTCGTAACCGAGAAATTTCGCTCAAGATATTTACGACCGTTCACACCAAGCATTTTTCTTGCATCCTTATCAAGAAGAATTTCTACACACGACCAAAAGCCTTCAACATCATCGGAACGACACCACAATCCGCATTTCGCCTGTTCCGTCAGCAATTCCTTGATAT
>JAZLIP010000086.1:0-2253 GCA_045617445.1 Lachnospiraceae bacterium
TCCTTGAAACGTGTTTTTTCAAAAATTGAAGCATCAGGCAGGAAATTGATTTTGGTGCCGGTGCTTTTTGATTTGCCGATTACAGGGAGCAATCCATTCTCCAAATCAATTGTCGGAATACCTCTGCTGTATCTGTCATGATGAATCTTACCGTCTCTTCGAACTTCAATGTCAAGATATTCGGATAAGGCATTAACAACTGAGGAACCAACACCGTGTAATCCACCGCTTGTCTTGTATACAGAGTCATCAAATTTACCACCGGCATGCAATGTGGTAAAAACCAAACGTTCAGCACTCATTCCTTTTTCGTGCATACCAACCGGGATTCCACGACCGTTATCCTCAATAGTCGCAGAACCGTTACTTTCAAGAGTAACATATATTTTATCGCAAAATCCAGCCAGGTGTTCGTCGACAGAATTGTCTACAATTTCATATATTAAATGATTCAGCCCCTTGGTTGTGACGCTTCCGATATACATACCGGGACGCTTACGTACTGCTTCAAGCCCTTCAAGAACAGTAATGCTACTTGCATCATATGTATTCTTTGCCATTATACTACCTCTTATTTGTGTTTGGTTTTCAACAATAATCCAAGATGTAATTATAGCACAAAATTTGTTTTTTACAACGCAAAACCGCAATTTCTTGTACGAACATACTTTCATACACAATTCTTAGTGTGTTTTTGGCACAAAAAAGCCCTCTTGATCAGATGTGTCCGATAAAGAGGGCGAATCATTCTTCTGTTTAGTATATTGGGTTACTGTTGCGTTACAGACCACCGATTGAGTATTTAAGACTCATTTTGGACATTAAGGATAAAACGCCAAGAATCTTTACACATTCTTTCAAGGTCATATTCCGCCTTCCAACCAAGTTCTTTAAGTGCTTTTCTGGGATTGGCGTAGCAGGTTGCAATATCACCTTCCCGCCGTGGTTTTATGCCATATGGAATCTTAACGTCATTGGCTTTTTCAAAAGCTTTTACGATATCAATGACCGAATATCCGTTACCGGTACCGAGATTGTAAATATTTACTCCCGTAGTCGAGGTAACTTTATCAATTGCGCAGACATGTCCTTTGGCAAGATCGACAACATGAATGTAATCACGTACGCCGGTGCCATCAGGAGTGTCATAGTCATTTCCGAATACGCCAAGCTCGGTAAGTTTTCCAACTGCAACCTGCATGATGTATGGCATAAGATTGTTTGGAATTCCGTTTGGAAGTTCTCCGATAATACCGCTTTCATGTGCCCCGATAGGATTGAAATAACGCAGAAGTACGACGCTCCATTCCGGATCGGAATTCTGAATATCGGTAAGGATTCTTTCCAACATAGCCTTGGTTTCACCGTAGGGATTGGTCGTTTTTCCGAGCGGGCATTCTTCCGTGATAGGTACAAAGGCCGGATCACCGTATACTGTTGCCGATGAAGAAAAGATAATGCGTTTTACACCATATTCGCGCATGACTGATATTAAGTTTAAGGTTCCATAGATATTGTTTGAATAATATTCAAGCGGTTTCTTTACGGATTCGCCAACCGCTTTAAGTCCTGCAAAGTGTATAACCGCATCAAATGTATTCCCTTCAAAAATAGGTCTGAGTTCATCTGCTTTAGTCATATCTGCTTTGTAAAATACAGGTCTTACGCCGGTGATTTTCTCGATTTTATCAATGACATCCTCTTTGGAATTGTAGAGATTATCAAAAATAACGATTTCATGACCGCTATTAATAAGTTCGACGCAAGTGTGTGAACCGATGTAGCCAGTTCCACCGCTAACCAAAATTTTCATACAAAAAAACCTCCTGTTGTTCTGGTATTGTAGCTGTTTAATTTTAACCCAAATTCTACATTATTGCAATTTGGGCACAGTTGCTGTGTTGGATTAAAATACCGACTATGATTTTACATGCTTAATTAAAGTTAAAAGGTCCCCTACTGTTTTTGTATAGGGGAAGTTCTTGAATTTGATGTTGAATTTTTTCTCGATTTCTATTACAATTACCATCATTCTGAGTGAATCAATCCCAAGGTCGGATTGGAGTAATGTATCTTCTGTTATTGAAACAAGGTCGGCATCGGGGCAAGCATCTTTTATTATTTCTTTTAATTCTTCCAGCATTTGTTTTGCAATCCTCCACTTTCTAAATTCCATGTTCTAATCTGTTTATATTCGGGTAATTTTGAATTGATTTCACCAATAATCCTATCAATAACCGTATTTAAATTGTT